>JBPCMW010000118.1:0-25279 GCA_051001875.1 Solirubrobacteraceae bacterium
GCCCGGACTCGAGCTCATCCACGATCGTCGCGTAGCCCTGGTCGCGCACCGCCTCGAGCTCGCGCTCCAGGCGTCCGCGGTCGGTGATGGTGGCCTCGGTCAGCCTCGCGAGCTCGCCGCGGGGCAGCTCGGCGACGCCAAAGGCCAGGAACACCTTGCCGGCGGCGGTGCAGTGCAGCCCCAGCTCACGGCCGATCCAGTTGGTCGCGCCGAGCAGGTGACGGCCGTCGACCTGTGCCACCGCCTCCGTGCCCGCCGGTCGGGGCAGGATCAGGTTCGTGCTCTCGCCGCTCTCGTCGGCCAAGCGGCGCATGCTCGGCTGTGCGAGCTCGACGAGATCCTCCTGGCCGACGCCCGAACGCGTGAAGCGCAACGCGGCCGGACCCGGCCGCAGTCCGGGGTGGCCGGAATCCCAGGCCAGGAGGTTGTGGTGCTCGAGCGCGCTGACCAGCGGCTCGAGCTCGACCGCCGGCAGATTGACCACCTCGGCCAGCTCGGTCAGCCGCCGAGGCGAGCGCTCGAGGACCGCGGCGAGGAGCTGCGCGGTGAGCTCAGCGGACGGGTCCGGGGGCGACATCAACGTGGGGTGTGGGGCGTCAGCACCACGGTCTGCAGCTCGGTGAATGAGTCCATTACGTTCGCGCCGCCGACGCGACCGATACCGCTGTCGCTTCCCGATCGGCCGCCAAACGGGAGATGCGCCTCCCAATAGTTGCTCGACTCGTTGATGTTCACCCAGCCGGTCCTGACGGCGTCGGCGAACTGCAGCCCGGCGCCCAGGTTGGCGGTGAAGATCGCGGACAGCAGGCCGTACGGGGACAGGTTGGTCAGCTCGATCGCCTGCTCGAGGCTGTCGATGGCCACCACCGGCGCGATCGGCCCGAAGGTCTCCTCAACCGCCACGCGCGCGTCGGCGGGAACGTCGCTCAGCACCGTCGGCTCCCAGTACAGCGAGGTCGGAAAACCCGACGCGCGTGAACCACCGGCCACCACGCTCGCGCCGCGCGCCACCGCGTCGGCCACGTGCTCGTCCATCTTCGTTGCCACCGGCTCGTTGTTCAGCGGTCCCATTGTCGTCGCGTCGTCGAACGGATTGCCGAGCAGGATCCGCTCCGTCACCCGCCGCGCGAGCAGGTCGACGAATTCGTCGCGCACCGCCCGGTGCACGAGCAGGCGCTCGCCGGCGGTGCAGCTCTGACCCGCGCACAGGTAACAGGCGGTCAGCGTCGCCTCCACGGCGGCCTCGACGTTGGCATCGTCCATCACCACCAGTGGTCCGTTGCCACCCATCTCCAGCAGCGTGGCCTTGCCCGCGGCCGCCGCCGCGACGAGCCGCCCGGTGCCGGTCGAGCCGATGAACGCCACACCGTCGGTGCCCGGGTTGCGCGCGATCTCGTCCCCGACCACCGGCCCGGGCCCGGTGACCAGGTTGAACACGCCCGGCGGCAGGTCGGCATCGGCGATGCAGTGGGCGAGCGCGACGGCGCACAGCGCGGTTGACGGGGCCGGGGTCCAGACCACCGAGTTCCCGCAGGCCAGCGCGGGGGCGATCAGCTCGGCCGGCATCGTGTAGGGCCAGTTCCACGGGCTGATCACGCCGACCACGCCGCGGGCCCGGCGCATCAGCATCACGCGCTTTCCGGGGGAGAAGGAGTTCGGCAGCTCGCCGCCGAGGCGCTTGGCGTCCTCGGCCGCCATGCGCCAGTACTCGATCAGCTCATCGACCTCGTCGTAGGCCTCGGCACGCAGCGGCTTGCCCTGGTCGAGGGTCAGCGTCCGCGCGAGGTCATCTCGGCGCTCGGTGATCACATCGCCCACCGCATGCATCTTCGCCGCTCGCTCGAACGCGGTCAGATTGGCCCAGTCGTCGGCGGCCGCGCGCGCGGCCGCGATCGCTTGGCGGGCGTCCTCCCGGTCACCCTGGGGAATGATCGCGATCACCTCGCCGTTGGCCGGACTGGAGGCTTCAAACGTCTCGCCGCTCAGGCTGGGCTGCCAATCGCCGCCTAGGAACATCTGCTGCACGGTGCCTGTGGCCATCTCGGTCCTCGCGCGAAGCGCTGCGTTGACACAGTTAGACAACTGATATATAACAGGCCGATCACCACGGGGTCAATCGTTCGTAACGGAGGCGATCGGCCGATGGCCGCGCGCATCACCATGTGTTTTCCGACGAGCCGCGCATGACATACCGCGCGGACTGGGGAGGTTGATTGATGACAGCCGTAGACACGGGTCGCAGCACCGGAGGCTCCGAGGACAGCGGCGAGCTGGCGGGCTTTGGCTACAAGCAGGAGCTCGACCGCTCGCTGGGGAACTTCTCTTCGTTCGCCGCCGGGTTCAGCTACATCTCGATCCTGACCGGCGTCATCCAGCTGTTCGCGTTCGGGTTCCTGTTCGCCGGACCGGCGGTGTGGTGGACGTGGCTGATCGTGCTCAGTGGGCAAATGATGGTCGCGCTGTGCTTCGCGGAAATGGCCGGTCAATACCCGCTGGCCGGATCGGTCTACAACTGGTCAAAGCGCGTGTCCGGAGACTTCGCGTCGTGGATGACCGGCTGGATCTACGTGGTCGGTTCGATCGTCACCGTGGCGGCCGTCGCCGTGGCCTGGCAGGTGGTGCTCCCGCAGGTCTCGCCGAAGATCTTCCAGATCCTCGGCTCCAAGGCTGACGCCGGTTACTACTTCACCGCCGGCGGGGCGCACAACGCGCTGCTGCTCGGCGCGATCCTGGTCGTCTTCGGCACCGTGGTCAACATGCTCGGGGTCAGGATCATGGCCCGGATCAACAACTTCGGTGTGATGGCGGAGCTGATCGGCGCCTCCCTGCTGGTCATCCTGATTCTGTTCAACGCCCACCGCGGGCCTGGCATCGTGCTGCACAACCTCGGTCTCGGCAAGGGTCATAGCTGGCACTACTTCGGGGCGTTCATCATCGGCGGGATCATGAGCGCGTACGTCATGTACGGCTTCGACACGGCGGGGACGCTGGCTGAGGAGACCAATGATCCACGCCGTGCCGCCCCGCCCGCGATCATCCGCGCGCTGATCACCGCCGCGATCATCGGCGGCCTGCTGATCCTGTTCGCCCTGATGGCGGTGAAGAACATCAACGACCCGAACATCACCGCGCTCGGCCTGCCCTACATCATCAAGCAGGCGCTCGGTAACACCGTCGGCAACGTGTTCCTGGTCGATGCGGCAATCGCCATCAGCGTTTGCACGCTTGCCGTGATGGCCTCGTGCATCCGTCTGTTGTTCGCCATGGCCCGCGACGGACGGCTGCCCTTTGGCACCCATATCGCGCGGGTTTCCGGTCGCCGCCGTGTTCCGATCATCCCCGCCCTGGTGGTCGGCTTCCTGGCGCTGGCCATCCTGGCCGTCAATTACGGTAATCAGAGCGCCTTCTTGGCCCTGACCTCGGTGGCGATCGTGATGTTCTACCTTGCCTACCTCGGCGTCACCAGCGGGATGCTGGTAAAGCGGATCCGTGGCCAGTGGCCGCGACCGGACCACGGCCCGTACTTCTCCCTGGGGCGCTTCGGGTTCCTGGTCAACCTCGGAGCCGTGCTCTACGGCTTGGTCGTGGCGGTCAACATCGCCTGGCCGCGGTCGGCGGTCTACGACTCGCTGGCCGGCACCAAGGACGCGGCGGGCCACCTGATCCCGGGTCACTGGTACTGGCAGTACATCGCGATTCTGTTCATCGGGATCACGTTCCTGATCGGCGCGGCCTACTACTTCGCCGTCCACAACCGCAAGCCGATCGAGGTGCTGGCTGAGCACCGAGCCGACGTTCCATCGCTGCCCGGCGCACCGCTGGGCGAGATGGCTCCGTGAGTGACGCCGGGGAATTCGACTATGTGATCGCCGGTGGCGGCACCGCGGGGTGCGTGGTTGCCGCTCGGCTCTCCGAGGACCCCAGCGTCACCGTCTGCCTGCTCGAGGCTGGCCCATCTGATGTCGACGATCAGCGGATTCTGCGTCTGGAGGACTGGATGTTCCTGCTCGACTCGGGCTATGACTGGGACTATCTGGTCGAGCCCCAGGAGAAGGGCAACAGCTTCCTTCGCCATGCCCGGGCCAAGGTGCTCGGGGGATGCTCCTCGCACAACTCGTGCATCGCATTCTGGACGCCGAAGGAGGATCTTGACGAGTGGGCTGCGGCGGGTTGCGAGGGGTGGAGCTCGGCCGAGTGCTGGCCGCTGATCAAGCGCCTGGAGACCAACGACGGGCCGGGCGATCACCACGGCCGCGAGGGCCCGGTGAACATCCGCACGGTGCCTCCCGAGGATCCCTGTGGGGTCGCGGTGCTTCAAGCCGCCGCCCAGGCGGGGCTGCCGACGTCCCGGTTCAACCAGGGCCATACCGTGATCAACGGTGCCGGCTGGTTTCAGATCAACTCCGCGGCCGACAACACCCGGATGTCCTCCTCGCACGCTTACCTGCATCCGATCATCGGCTCGCGCCCGAACCTACAGATCCGCACCAACTGCTGGGTCAGCAAGGTGGCGATCGAGGGGGGGCGGGCCACCGGGGTCGAGTATCTGAGTCCGGACATCCTCACCCACGACACGGTCCGCGCCCGGCGCGAGGTGATCCTCAGCGCGGGGGCGATCGACACGCCGAAGCTGCTGATGCTCTCAGGCGTCGGACCGGGCGAGCACCTGCAGGAGTTTGGAATCGAGACGCTGGTCGACTCGCCGGGCGTCGGCGCCAACCTGGATGACCACGTCGAGGGGATCGTGCAATGGCGCGCCAAGCAGCCGATGGTCAAGCGCTCGACCCAGTGGTGGGAGATCGGCCTGTTCGCGACATCTCGGGAGGACCTCGACCGGCCTGACCTGATGATGCACTACGGGTCGGTGCCGTTTGACATGAACACGGTGCGGTGGGGCTACCCGACCACCGAGAACGGGTTCTGCCTGACCCCCAACGTGTGCCGGGGCGAGTCGCGGGGAAGCATCCGCCTGCGCTCCCGAGACTTCCGGGACCGTGCGCGCGTCGATCCGCGGTACTTCACCGATCCTGACGGGCACGACGAGCGAGTGATGGCGTTCGGGATGCGGCTCGCGCGGAAGATCGTCGCGTCGCCGGCGATGGCGGAGTGGGCGGGGAAGGAGCTCGCCCCCGGCCCGGATGCGCAGACCGACGACGAGCTGATCGACTACATGCACAAGACCCACAACACCGTTTATCACCCCGCGTGCACGGCGAAGATGGGACCTGATTCCGATCCGATGGCGGTCGTGGATCCGCGTCTGCGGGTGCGGGGGGTGCGCGGGCTGCGGATCGCCGACGGATCGATCCTGCCGTTCCTGCCGGCGATCAATCCGTGCATCACGACGATGATGATCGGCGAGAAATGCGCTGACATGCTGAAGGACGACGCTCGGCAGGCAGCCGGCGACGTCGCCCCGCCCGCCTTAGCTTGAGCCAGACCGAGCCGCCCGCGGATGGGCTCAACATCGCCGAGTTCCTGGCGGCGCACCCCCCGTTCGACTCGCTGCCGGCGGAGGATGTGCCGCGGATCGCCGGCGCCGTCGTGCTCGAGCGCTTTCCCGCCGGCGCGACGATCTTCTCGCAGGGCGCGGAACCGGTCGAGCACCTGCGGGTCGTGCGCTCCGGAACGGTCGAGATCGTCCACGACGGCCGCGTGCTGGATCTCCTCGGGGTGGGGGAGCTGTTCGGCCACGCGTCGATGCTGTCCGGGCTGCCTGCGGGCTTCTCGGCCCGGGCGGCGGAGGAGACCGTCTGTTACCGGCTCGACGCCGACCCGGCGCGCGCGTTGCTGGCCGGCGCGGCGGGGCTGCGGTTTGTCACCCGGTCGCTGCTCCAGGCGCCGTTGGACGTGGCCGCGGCCAGCGGCGAACCAGCGAGAGATCCCGCCAACCAGCCCGTCCGCATGCTGATTCGCGGCCAGCCCGTCGTGTGCCCCCCGGACGCCCCGATCCGGGAAGGCGCGCAGCGAATGGCGGCCGCCGGGGCGAGTTCCCTTGTCGTGCGGCTGCCGGACGACGGCCTCGGCATCGTCACCGACCGTGACCTGCGAACGCGCGTGCTGGCGGACGGGGTCGATGGCAGCGCGCCCATATCCGCGGTGATGTCGGCGCCCGCATACACGTGCCCACCGGACCGGCTTGGCGGCGAGGTCCTGCTCGACATGCTCGATCGGGGCCTGCGGCATTTTCCCGTGGTGTCCTCGTCGGGAGAGATCCTCGGCGTGATCGAGGACCTCGATCTGATCGCGGCGCAGTCCCGCTCATCCTTCTTCCTGCGTCGCCGGATCGCCACCGCCCGGCACGTCGAGGAGCTGGCCGCGGCCGCGCGTGAGCTGCGCCCGGCCGTGATCGCGATGCACGACGCCCGCGCGTCGCCGATGAATATCACCGCCGTGTACTCGGTGGTGGTCGACGCGCTGACCCGCCGGTTGCTCGAGCTGGCGGTGGCCGAGCTGGGCCCGCCACCGGCGTCATTCGCGTGGCTGGCGCTGGGCAGCCAGGCGCGCCGGGAGGCCGTCCCGAGCTCTGACGTCGACAGCGCGATCGTGTGGTTCGGCGAGGAGGGGGCCGTCGCGGAGCCGTACCTGCATGCGGTGGCCGAAAAGACGGTCGGCGGACTCGAGCTTTGCGGTGCTCGCGCCGACGCCAACGGTGCCTCGGCCTCGAACCCGATATTCGTGCGCTCACTGGACTCGTGGCAGCGAGCGGCCCGGAGCTGGATCGAGGATCCAACGCAGGAAAAGGCGTTGCTCCTCGCCTCGGTGCTGATCGACAGCCGTCCCGTCTGGGGCGTGCACACGCGCACGCCGGTGTCGGACACGTTCCGGCCGGCGCCCCAGAGCCCGCGGCTGCTTCGTCTGATGGCGCGCTTCGCGCTGTCGCACCGGCCACCGACCGGCTTCTTCCGTGGTCTGGTCGTCGAGCACGGCGGTCAGCATCGAGGCCGGCTCGACCTCAAGCACGGAGGGCTGCTGCCGATCGTCGATCTTGCCCGCTGGGCGGCGATGGCGGCTGGGGTGACCAACGCTGGGACCAGCGAACGGCTTCGCGCCGCGGGCGCCGCCGGGACGCTGCCGGCGGCGGACGCCCACTCACTCCAGGACGCGTTCGAGCTGATCACCGGTCTTCGCCTGGGTCATCAGGTGGGGCAGCTGCGCACGGGGGAAGAACCCGACGACTTCGTGGATCCTGCGACACTCAGCCCGCTGATGCGCAGTCGTCTCAAGGAGGCGTTCCGCGCTGTGGCCGCGATACAGGAGCAGATTGCCTCCGAGCTGAGCGTGGGCGCCCGGTGACCGGCGACTGGCGCGATTACCGGCCCGCGATCTGGCTCGCGATGCTCGGCCTGGCGCTCGCGTTGGCGGTCAACCCGCCGTACATCGGGGCCGCGCTGATCGGCGCTGCGATTGGGGTCGCGTTCCGGATCCGGCAGCGCCGCAGGCGCCGCCTGATCAAGCGAAGCTGATCACGCTGCGGATGCCGTCCTGGCGCTCCATCAGCTCGAATCCGCGACCGACCTCGTCGAGCGTGATCCGGTGCGAGATGAACGGATCCACGTCGAGGCGGCCGTCGAGGTAGAGCTGGACGAGCTCCGGGACCTGGTCGCGCCCCTTGACCCCGCCGAACGAGGATCCGCACACGCGCCGACCGGTGATCAGATAGCGCGGGATGATGTCCAGGGTCTCGCCCTTCCCGGCGACCCCGGCCACGGTGCACAGGCCCCAACCCATCCGTGCCGCCTCCACCGCCTGGCACATGATCGCCACCAGCCCGGTGGCCTCGAACGTGTAGTCGGCTCCGAAGCCACCGGTTTCCTCAAGCACGCGCGCGACAACCTCAGGGCCGCCGATCCAGGTGTCGGTAGCACCCTGGCCGCGCGCCAGCTCGAGCCGCTCAGGCGAGAGGTCTACGCAGATGATCCGCTCAGCCCCCTGCAGCCGGCAACCGGCGACGGCGCCGAGTCCCACCATCCCGGCACCGAACACCACGCACGTCGACCCCGCGTCCACGCTGGCGGTGTTGATGGCGGCCCCGAGCCCGGTGGAGAGGCCGCAGGCGAACAGGCACGCCCGGTCGGCGGGAGCCTCCGGCGAGATCTTCGCCAACGCAATCTCCGGCATCACCGTGTACTCGGCGAACGTGCTCGTGCCCATGAAATGGCGGATCGGCTCGCCATCGCGAGACAGGCGCGTAGTGCCGTCCGGGAGGTGACCGAGATTCTGCTGCTCGCGGATGGCCAGGCACAGGTTGGTCCTCGGACTGCGGCAGTGAATGCACTCGCGGCACTGGGGCGAGAACAGCGTCACCACGCGGTCGCCGGGCTTCACGTCGCTCACGTCCTCGCCGACTCGTTCGACGATCCCTGATCCCTCATGGCCGAGCACCGTGGGGGCATAGCCGGAGGGGTCGGCCCCCGAGGCCGTGTACATGTCGGTGTGACCACGCCGCACGCCTCCAGGCGGACCAGCACCTCGCCGGCACGCGGCTCGGCAAGATCAACCTCGGTGACGTTCAGCGGCGACCCGAACTCCTCCAGGACCGCGGCACGGATCTTCACGGCGGGCTGCTCCTCTCTGCGCGTTGCGGAGGCGCAACACTAGTCGGGAAACTGGTTGCGGTGAGTGGCTTCGCGCGAGCCGGGTCGATGCCAGGTAGGACTGGTCCTCGTCGTGTGCACGCTGGCCAGCCTGCTCGTCCCCGGCAACCGCGCCGAGCGGCGCGGGGTGCACCTCGAGCCGCAGCTCGCGTCGGCCCACGAATCTGGCTAGCTTTCTCACGGCATGCCCGGATTCGACTCGCTGGCGAAGACGCAAGCTGAACACCGGGCCCTGAGCCGCCTCCGGGAGGCGACCGGCGTCATCGACGGGCCGATGGAGCGTCACTGCCTGCGCTGCCGGCAGATCGCGGCGCGCGTGGCGGGCTCACGCGGCTGGGTGATCGATGGCGAGGTTCTGACCGTCGCCGCGATTCTCCACGACATTGGCCTGCACCCCGCGGTGGCCACCGGGGCCGCGTACACCGCCGACGGAGCCGCGCTGGCCCGCGCGTTGTTGCCCGAGTTCGGATGGGGCCCTGATCGCGTACAGCGCTGCGGCGACGCGATCGACCGCCACCACGACCTGCGCCGGCAGCTGGGCCGCGGCGGCGAGGTCGAGGCCCTGCGGCTCGCCGATCTGATCGACCTCAGCGGCGGGGGCGTCCGCTTTGGTCTCGATCGCCGCTGGCTACGGCAGCTGTTCGCCGAGGTCCCGCGGCGGGGGCTCTACGGCGAGCTCGCGCGAGAGGTCGGACGGGCGGTGAAGGAGCGTCCGCTGACGCTGCCGCGGATCTTTCTGCGGCCGTAGGCCGGCGTGGAGAACTCGGCTTAGGCTGGCCAACCAGCCAGTAGTAGGATCCCGCGCCACCACGCCAGGCAACCGAGGAGGGGCTGTTGTCATCTACCGAGCGCGACCTTGAGCATGTTCTCGTCAGCGAGCGCAACGACTGGCTCGACGGACCACCGCACGAGCTGTTCGCGCAGCTGCGCTCGGAATGTCCGGTGCACTGGACCGCGGGGATCACCGAGTATCCAAACGAGGCCGGCTACTGGTCCGTGAGCCGGGCCGATGACATCCACACCGTGAGCCGTGACTGGCGGACCTATTCCTCGGAGCTCGGCGGGATCACGGCGGTCACCGACGTGTTCCCGATCGAATTGATGCGAGCGATGTTCATCGGCATGGATCCGCCCAAGCACGACCGGATCAAGAAGCTCTTCCAGGCCGGGTTCACGCCTCGGCGGATCGCCGCGCACGAAGACGCCATCCGGGCGATCGTCTGCGACGTGCTGGATCGGCTCGAGGGCCGCGACATCTGCGATCTGGTCACCGACGTGGCGCAGCCCGCCGTCTCCCGGGTGATCGGCAGCTTCATGGGCATTCCCCCGGAGGACGACGCGGCGTGGGCGACACTGATGAACTCGGCGCTCGGGGCGGGCGACCCCGACCTAAATCCCGACGGGATCGAGAGCGTCGTGACCAATGACATTCCTCAGGTCTTCGCTCGTTGCCAGCGGATGATCGCCGAGCGGCGGGAGAACCCCACCGATGACCTGACGAGCGTGCTCGTGCACGCCGAGATCGACGGACAGATGCTCGAGGAGCATGAGATCGTGATGGGCTTCTTCCTGCTCGTCGCCGCCGGCAACGACAGCACCAAGGCGACGTACTGCAGCGGCATGCGGGCGCTGATGGAGCATCCCGACCAGCGCCAGGTGCTGCTGGATGAGCCTGAGCTGGTATCGAGCGCCGTGGAGGAGTCACTGCGGATGTTTCCCGCGTTCGCGCATTTCCGTCGCACCGCGACGTGTGACACCGAGCTGGCGGGCCAGCGCATCCGCGAGGGCGAAAAGGTGGTGATGTGGTACGTGTCCTCGAACCGGGATCAGACCCGTTACGAGGATCCCGACCGGTTCGACGTTCGTCGCAATCCCGAGCACCAAGCGTTCGGCGCGGGCGGGCGTCACTTCTGCCTGGGCACCGCACTGGCTCGTCTCGAGCTCCAGATCATGTTCGAGGAGACGCTAAAGCGCTTCCCGGATATGGAACTCGCGGGCAGGCCGACGGTGGTCGAGTCGGCGTTCCTCAACCAGCTGAAGACGCTGCCCGTGCGACTGCGTCCAGCGTAGATATCGCTTCACCCGCGATTTGTGCTCGCGGGATCAAGGAGATCAGCCGCCGGCGGTTGATGGCGCCGAACTCGCCGCGTAGGCTGAGACCCCGATGACCCGGGTCGCCGTCGTCGGCCACATCGAGTGGGTGGACTTCATTCCCGTGGCCGCCTACCCTCGCCGCGGTTCGGTGCTCCATGCCGACGGCTCGTTCGCGCGCGCGGCGGGTGGCGGCGGCGTGGCCGCCTCCACGCTGGCCGACCTCGGAGCGGAGGTGGACTTCTTCTGCGCGCTCGGGCAGGACGCGCACGGCAGCGCCGCCCGGGAGCAGCTGCAGGAGCGGGGAGTGACCATGCACGTGGCCTGGCGCGAGCAGCCGACCCGGCGGGCCGTAACGTTGCTCGAGCCGGCCGGTGAACGGACGATCGTCACCGTCGGAGAGCGCCTCGGTCCACGCGGTGCTGACGAGCTTCCATGGGAGCTGCTGCAGCAGGCCGACGGCGTCTACTTCACGGCCGGCGACCGTGCGGCGCTTGAGCATGCCCGCGGCGCGCGGATTCTCACCGCCTCCCCGCGCGGGGGCGATCCGCTGCAGGGCGACGGTGTGCCGATCGACGCGCTCATCTACAGCGCCCACGACCAGGATGAGGAGGCTCTGGCCGAGCGGGCTGGCCCTCAGGCACGGCTGATGGTGGTCACTGAGGGCGCCGAGGGCGGCCGGTGGTGGGGAGCTTCGAGCGGACGGTGGGAGCCGACACCGGTGCCCGGCGTGCCCCGCGACAGCTTTGGCTGCGGCGACTCGTTCGCCGCGGGATTCACGTTCGGGGTGGCGAGGGGAGAACCGATCGTCGAGGCCGCGACCCTGGGCGCCGAGTGCGGGGCGCGCTGCCTCACGCGGTCCGGGGCGCCGTGAGTGCCGGGATCGGAGAACAAGCTAGACGCCACACTTCGGCGAAAGGGTTCCCCGGGAGGGCCCAGATCCATCTAGGCCCTCCCGGAGTGGTCAGGGAAGTGGGGGCGCAGTTCCCTGACCGTACGATCATTTTATTCCCAAGCGGAGCGCTGGGTAAACATCAATTTTCAATCTGCCCCCAAAAAGGCGTGAATCCGGGCTTCCACGCCCGAGGGATCCTCCAACTGGAGGAAGTGGCCGACGTCCGGAATCAGTTCGAAGCCGCTCCCTGCCGGCAGGCTGTCCGCTCCGCGACGAGCGACCTCCGCGTTCATGCACCCGTCGATCGCCCCATGCAGATACAGCAGCGGCGTGCGCGGCTCCTTGAGCAGCCACGACCGCTCCTCGGCGTACTTGGCCTGCCGGCGCCACGGCAGCAGCAGCGCACGGTAATACCGCAGCGCCGCCGTTCGGCGCGCCGGATCCTCCAACGCCGCCAGCGCCAGCCGCACGTCCTCGTGCGCCGGATAACCCGGCGACCAACTCTGCCACAGGCGAGGGACCAGCCACGGCAGCGCTCGCTCGGAGATCCCGGGCAGCAGCTGGAAGAACATGTACCAACTCCGGCGCAGCTGTCTGATCAGCAGCGGCAGCTCACGCGGCAGCCGGGTCGGCCGGCGCGCGAGGAACACGAGCAGGTGCATCGGCGGAACGGACAGCGTGACGATCCGCCGGAACAGGTCCGGATGCTGGGCCGCGACCAGATAGGCCGTGGCCGCGCCCCAGTCGTGTCCGATCAGCACGGCACGCTCGTCTCCCCCGAGGGCTCCGTGCAGCCCGACGACGTCGCGGGCCAGGGCCCCGAGCTCATACCCTCCATCGGGTGCCAGGTCGCTCGGGGCATACCCGCGCGCGTACGGCGCCACGACCCGCCAGCCACGTTCGGCCAGGCGGGGACCCAAGTGTCGCCACGTCCACGGCGTATCTGGATAACCGTGCAGGCATAGCGCCAGCGGGGCATCGGGTTGGCCCCAGGCCAGCGCGGCGAGCGTCAGCTCCCCGACGCGCAGGCGGAGCCGCTGCGGTTGCCTGTCTGCCGCGCTCTGCACGCGGCGATCAAACCACATCAACGTGACCGGCCACCCACAACCACAGAGCACGCGCCCAGCTGATCGTCGCGCTGCTCGGGCTCGGATTATTCGTCGTCGTTGCGCCGTTCAGCGTGGCGCCAGTTTAGACCCGCGCCGCCGGCAGGCTGAAGCGAACCCGGGTGCCGGCCGCGGCGTCGGCGAGCCAGATCCGCCCACCATGCGCCTCGATGATCGCGCGGGAAACCGCCAGGCCGAGGCCAGCGCCTCCCCCGGTGCGGGCCGCGCCGGCGCCGCCCCGGTAGAATGCGGTGAACACCTGCTCGCGCTCCTCGGCAGGGATGCCAGTGCCGCTGTCGGCGACCTCGATCTCGATCCGATCGGCCACTGGCTCGGCGCGGACCACCACGCTGCCGTCGGCCGGGGTATGGCGGATCGCGTTTTGGATCAGGTTGAACAGCACCCGCTGGAGCTTCTCCGGGTTGGCGCGGGCGACGCCGGCCACCTCAGAGACCTGGGCCGTGACCGAAACGCCCTTGGCCTCACCCTGCACCCGCATCGCCTCGACCGTCTCTCCGACCAGTACGTCCAACCGCACCTGCTCGAGCGACCAGCTGATGTCCCCCGCCTCGAGGCGTGAGAGCTCGAACAGATCGTCGATCAGGGCGCTCAGCGCGTCGATGTGCGTCCGCATGCGCTTGAGGTAGCTGCGGCGCATCTCGCCGTCGACGATCTCGTCCTCGACCGCCTCCGCGAGCAACCGCAGCGAAGTGATCGGCGTGCGCAGGTCGTGGGACACCGCGGCGACTAGGCTCCGCCGCGCCGAGTCGGACTGGTCACGTGCCGCCTGCGCGGCGCGCAGCTGGGCGATCATCGCGGTGGCGGCGCTGGCGAGTTCGGCCAGCTCGTCGGCGGCGGCGGTCTCGATCTGGACGTCGCGCTGGCCGCGGCCGACGGCGTTCAGGCCGTCGCGGATCGCCTGGACATCACGGAGGATGCCTCCGGCGAGCAGCTTCGCCGCCGCGATCGCCAGCACCCCCGCCACCAGGACGATCGCTGCGACGAGCACCGCCGCGTGCCCGGAGACGACCATCAGCAGCCCGACAATGACCAGGGCCACCAGCACCGGGGCCACGACGACTGCGACCGCGAGGGCAAACTGGTGCGAGAGCGAGCCGAGCGCGGCCCGGAGGCGACCCGAGAGCCTCGCCGCCAGCGAGCGCTGCGTCACGGCTGGAACCGGTACCCGACTCCCCAGACGGTCTGGATGTGAGCCGGGCGCGAGGGGTCGGCTTCGATCTTCGACCGCAGCCGTCGGATGTGGACGGTGACCGTCGAAGTATCGGTGTAGAAAGCGTATTGCCAGACCGCGTCCATCAGCTGATTGCGGGAGAAGGCCTGGCCGGGATGGCGAGCGAGGAACAGCAGCAGCTCGAATTCACGCTGCGTGAGCGGGACCTCGCGGCCCCCCACGAACAGCCGCCGGGCTCCCGGGTCGATCGTCATGTCGTCGACCTGAATGGGCGCCTCGTGCTCGGGCGAGGTGTCGATCCGGCGCAGCACGGCGTCGACCCGGGCCACCAGCTCCGCCGGGGAGAACGGCTTCACCACGTAGTCATCGGCTCCGAGCCGCAGGCCGATTACCCGGTCGGATTCCTCCCCCTTGGCGGTCAGCAGGATCACCGCGATGCGGTCGCGATCCTGATCACGCAGCCTGCGCATGACCTCGAGCCCATCGAGACCGGGCAGCATCAAGTCGAGGACGACGAGGTCGGGCCGGTCGCGGCCGGCCGAGGCGACGGCCTGCAGCCCATCGGTGGCGATCTGCGTGCGGTAGCCGGATCGCTCCAGGTACCGGGCCACCACTTCGGCGATCGTCGGCTCGTCCTCTACGACCAGCACTGACCCCCGGCTATGCGCATCCATGTGTGGATTGTCGCAGCGCCAGGACGTCTGTAACCCGGATGCCGCCGAATTCACCGGCTGTTCAGAGCTGGACTACCCTGGCGGGATCATCCCGGCCGAGATCCTCATCCGTCAGATTTCGCTCGCCCAGACCCGGCCGTTGCGCCACACCGTGCTTCGGCCCCACCAGTCCGTGGCCGACCTGGAACGAGCGGAGCCCGAGGATGCGTTTGCGGTCGGCGCATTCCGCGCGGAGGAGCTGGTCGCCGTCGGGTTCATCGCCCCGCACGATCGCGCCGCCGGCTCGTGGCGCGTGCGCGGGATGGCCACCCGCCAGGAGGCCCGCGGTCACGGCGCCGGGAGCGCGGTGCTGCAGGCCCTCCTCGAGCATGCGCAGGCGCAAGGCGCACAACTGGTTTGGTGCAACGGCCGCCTGCCGGCGCTGTCGCTGTATGAGCGCGCGGGCTTCGTGGCGGCATCGGAGCGGTTCGAGGTACCCCAGATCGGTCCCCACGTCGTGTTGGAGTGGCGCCAGGTGGGGAGGTCGAAGGTCGGACCGATGCCGGTCAACTCGCACAAGCAATAACCAACCGGCCCCGCGGAATCCGCCACGACGCTTCCCTGGCTGACCTGGATCTGCACGGTCGGAGCCTATGGGTGTACGCGAGATACCGATTGGTCAGGCGGCACGGGAGTGCAAGACTCCTCGTATCAATCGACACAAGAAGGAATGAAACCCATGACCACGCGCATCTTGCTTGTCGCCAACCGGACCGCCACCGACCCGGCCCTGCTCGACGAGGTCCGGCGCCGGGCGGGGACCGGCGAATCGTGCTTTCACCTCGTGGTGCCGGCCACGCCGCGTGGCCTGCATCGGGTGGTCGATCCCGAGGTGGCCGGCCATGCGCTGGCGCGCCACCAGCTCGTCTCCGCGCTGCCGGCGCTGAGCGGGGCCGCCGGGGTGACGGTCACGGGCGAGGTCGGAGACGCCAACCCGCTGGCGGCGATCGAGGACGCGATAAACCTCCGTGGTTTCGACGAGATCATCCTCTCGACCTTGCCGTGGCGAGTCTCGCGCTGGCTCAGGGTGGACCTTCCGAGCAAGGTCCGAGCGCTCGGACTGCCGGTCAGTCACGTGACGGCGGTTCACGGCGACTCAGCCGGCGCCGGCCGCGCGATGGGCGCCCGCACCGCGGCCTGAGCCCGGTTAGCGCCAGTCGCTCCACGGCGAGCGGGCCACCGCGACCTGCTCATCGGCGCGGATCACGTGCATCACCGCGTTGACCAGGGCCAGGTGGGTGAAGGCCTGGGGGAAGTTGCCGAGCTGGCGGCCGGTCTGGGGGTCGACCTCCTCCGCGTAGAGGCCCAGCGGACTGGCGTAGCCGAGCACCTTCTCGCACATGTTCCGGGCGCGGTCGATCTCGCCGATCTCGCAGTAGGCAGAGACAAGCCAGAACGAGCAGATCAGGAAGCACCCCTCGGTTCCGGACATCCCGTCGTCGGTCTCCTCGGTCCGGTAGCGAAGCACCAGGCCGTGTTCGGTCAGCTCGTCGCCGATCGCGAAGACCGTGTTGCGGATTCGCTCGTCGTCGGGCGGTAGGAAGCGCAGCAGCGGCATCAGCAGCAACGCGGCATCAAGCGCCTTGGTCTCGTAGTGCTGCACGAACACGCCGCGGTCATCGACGCCGTTCTCGCACACATCCGCTTGGATCTCCTCTGCCACCGTGCGCCAGCGCTCGACGTGCTCCCAGTCCTCGCGTAGCTCGGCCAGGCGCGATCCCCGATCGCACGCCGCCCAGCAGAACACCTTCGAGGAGGTGAAGTGCTTGGGATCTCCCCGGACCTCCCAGATGCCCCGGTCGGGCTTACGCCAGTTGTCGATCGCCGCCTCGACTTGGCGCTTGAGGATCGGCCAGACGCGCTCGTCGAGGCTGTCCCGCGAGCGGGTGTGGAGGTACACGGAGTCCAGCAGCGCGCCCCAGACATCGTGCTGCTGCTGCTTGTAGGCGTCGTTGCCGATCCGGACCGGTCGTGCTCCCTCGTAGCCGGCCAGGTGGTCGAGCACGTGCTCGTCGAGCTGACGCTCGCCTCCCACTCCGTACATGACCTGCAGATCCTCCTTGCCTCCCGCAACGTCGGCGATGAAGTAGAAGAAGTCGTTGGCCTCCCAGTCGAAGCCCAGCGTGTAGAGCGCCCACAGCATGAACGTGGAGTCCCGGATCCAGCTGTAGCGGTAATCCCAGTTGCGCTCGCCGTACGGGCTTTCGGGCAGCGATGTCGTCGCAGCGGCGATCAGCGCGCCGGTCGGGGCATAGGTCAGGCCCTTCAAGGTGAGCGCGCTGCGTTGCAGAAAGGTCCGCCACGGGTGGTCGGGGAACTCCCCGCGGTCGAGCAAGTGCTGCCAGTGATGGGCGGTCCAGACCAGCCGGTCGTAGGCCCGATCCAGGTCCTGGGGCGGCTCGTGCTCGCTCCAGGACAGGGCGCAGAAGATCTGCTCGCCTTCCTTCATCCGGTGCCGGGCGGTGGCGCGGGAGCCCTCGAAGCCGAGCCGCAGGTCGGTGGTCAGCTTCAGCTCGACGTCACAGCCTTCGGCGGTCGCGGTCCCCTCGTGGTATCCGTCGGCGGTGTACTCCCACCGCACCGGCTTGCGGCCGTAGTCGAACACCGGCTCGCAGTCGAGCGCGATCTGGACCTCGCCGTTGACGCAGCGCACGGTCCGCAGCAGGACGTGATCGGCGTCGTAATCGGTCGGGGCGCGACGGTGGGTGTGCGAGCGCTCGTTCTCGTGATGCCAGTTTCCGATCAGCAGCACGTCGCGCACGATCACCCACCCCCCACCAGTCGCCCAGCTCGTCTCCAGCACCATCGTCCCGGGCAGGTAGCGCCGGGAGGCGGGGACGGCAACTCCGGACGGGCCGATGCGGAAGGACCCAGCGTCACGGTCGAGCATCGCTCCGAACACGCTCGGTGAGTCCACGCGCGGCAGGCACATCCATTCGACGTTGCCACTCGGGGCGACCAGCGCGACGGTCTCGCAGTCCGACAGGAATCCGTAGTCGGCGATCGGTGGGAACGGGCTGCCGCCCAGCGGCACGTCGGGTGCGGTTTGCTTGATCGGCGTGTTCGCCGAGGTCGCCTGGCGCTTCTGGTTGCCGTCGGTCGCGGTCATCGCGGGATCGTTTCAGGTTTGAGCGTCTGGAGTCAGCTATGGGCGAATTGGCGTCAGCGTAAGGCGCGCCGCAGCGACAGCGCCAGTAGCGCGGCCACCGCCACCGGCATGATCCACCAAGCGGTGACGCCGGCGCCCGCGACCAGCGCCGTCACCGCCAGCGCCGCGGCCGTTCCGAGGGCCGTGACCCAGTCATCGCCGACCACGAAGTCCCAGACCGCGCGGGCTGCCCGCTCCAGCAAGCTCATCCCGCCTCCGGCATGGCCCGGGTCGCGCTGGCGCGCCGCAGCCACAGCACCATCGCGCACGCCAGCAGCAGCACGCCCGGGATGATGGCCAGTAGCGCAGCGTCGCCGCCCGGCCACGAGGCTCCGGCGCCCTCGGCGCCCCAGAAGGTCCCGAACGAGGTCAGCATCACGCCGACCGAGAACTTCATCATGTTCTCGGGTACGCGAGCGAGCGGTGCGCGCGCCGCCACCCCGGCGGCGACCACGAGCGCCACCGCGACGGCCGCCGACGCGGCGGCCAGCGGCACCCGATGTTGGTTGGCGCCGAAGGTCAGCACGATGAACGCCACCTCGAGCCCTTCGAGGAACACGCCCTTGAAGGAGATCGCGAACGAATAGCCGTCGAGGCCGGAACCGGCCCCGGTGCCCGCCGCCCGAGCGGCCTCGGCCTCCTCGGCGAACGTGGCCGCCTCGTCGTGGAGTGCCTTCAGTCCGGACGCCCGGAGGATCGCCTTGCGCAGCCACTGCAGGCCGAACACCAGCAGCAGGCCACCCACGCCGACCCGCAGCGCGTTGAGCGGCAGCGCGGTGAGCGCCGGGCCGAGCGCGGCCACCACCACGGCCAGCGCGGCCACCGCGGCACCGACCCCATACAGCGCGGAGGACCAGCTGCGCGTGGTCCCGACCGCGAGGACGATGGTCAGCGCCTCGACCGCCTCCACCGCGCAGGCGAGCAGGACCGATAGGGCAAGACCGATCTCAGTTCCGGACATGGGCTCAAGTATGCAAGGTCAGGCTTGCGCTCAGATCAAGGCCGATTGCCGCTGTCATCATGGAAAGCAGATGAGCACCGGGGGACATGGATTCGGGGCCGCCCATGGCGCCACGCCAGGCGGCATGCGCTCGCTGCGAGGCGCTGACCGACCCGAGGCGCCGGGGTTGATGGATCCGGGCAGGGAACGTGACCGGGGCCGGGTACTCGCGCTGTTCCGGCCCTATCGCGCCCGTCTGGGCGCCGTCGTGGCCCTGATCATCTTCTCCTCCGGCCTGAGCATGGTCTCGCCATTTCTGCTGCGCTCGGTGCTGGACACGGCGCTGCCTCACCGCAACGGCGGGCTGCTCACCGAGCTGGTGCTGGGAATGATCGGCATCTCGATCGCCACCGGAGCGATCAGCGTCTGGCAGACCTATATATCCAACGTGATCGGGCAGCGCGTCATGCATGACCTGCGCACGAAGGTATACCGGCATCTGCAGCGGATGTCCCTGGCCTTCTTCACGCGCACGCGCACGGGCGAGGTGCAGTCGAGGATCGCCAACGACATCGGCGGCATCGACTCCGTGGTGACCACGACCGCCACCTCGGTGGCGCAGAACGCGACCACGGTGATCGCCACGCTCGTCGCGATGGTGATCCTCGACTGGCGGCTGGCGGCGCTGTCGCTGGTCTTCGTGCCGCCGTTCGTGTGGCTGACGCGACGGGTCGGGCAGGTGCGCCGCCGGATCACCACCGAACGCCAGCGGAGGCTGGCTGACCTGTCGGCGCTGGTGTCGGAGTCGCTCTCGGTGTCGGGCATCATGCTCGGCAAGACGATGGGGAGGGGCCGGGATCTGGCGGATCGCTTCACCGAGGACTCCGGGGACATCGCCGAGATCGAGGTCCGCTCGCGGATGGCCGGTCGCTGGGTGATGTCGACGATCCAGATGGTGTTCGCGATCCAACCGGCCCTGGTCTACTGGATCGCCGGCCAGAGCTTCATCTCGGGCTCGAAGGCGATCTCGATTGGGACGGTGGTTGCGTTCACGCAGCTCCAGACCCGGCTGCTGTTCCCGATGCAAAGCCTGCTCTCGACCGGCGCCGACATCGAGGCCTCGCTGGCGCTATTCGACCGCATCTTCGAGTACCTCGACCTGCCGGTCGAGATCATCGAGTCCGAGCATCCGGTGCAGATGAGAGCGGCGGAGGTGCTGGGGGAGGTCCGATTCGAGGGGGTGTCGTTCCGCTACGGCGCCGACAGCGAGGATCGGTGGACGCTGCGGGACATCGACCTCGTGGTTCCGGCGGGCACACGGACAGCCGTGGTGGGGGAGACCGGAGCGGGCAAGACAACGCTCGGCTATCTCGTGGCGCGGCTGTACGAGCCGCAGACGGGACGCCTCACGGTCGACGGCGTCGATGTTCGCGACGCATCGCTCGCGTCGCTGGCCGCCACCGTCGGTGTGGTCTCCCAGGAGACCTACCTGTTCCACTCAAGCGTGCGAGAGAACCTGCGCTTCGCCCGTCCGGAGGCGAGCGACGAGGAGATCGAGGACGCGGCTCGGACCGCTCGCATCCACGACCTGATCGCGTCACTGCCGGAGGGTTACGACACGGTGGTGGGAGAGCGGGGCTACCGCTTCTCCGGCGGGGAGAAGCAGCGGATGGCGATCGCCAGGACGATCCTGCGAAATCCGCCCGTGCTCGTCCTGGACGAGGCCACGAGCTCGCTCGACACCCAGACCGAGGGCGCAGTGCAGGCGGAGCTCGAGCGCTTGGCCCAGGGACGGACGACGATCACCATCGCCCATCGACTGTCAACCGTCCGCGACGCCGAGCAGATCGTCGTCCTGAGCGAAGGACGGATCGCCGAGCGCGGAACACATGAGGAGCTGCTCGAGCGCGGCGGCCTTTATGCCGCGCTGGTGGCGCGGGACGTCACGGCGGAGCCCGTCGAGGGCTAGGGGTAGCGCTGCCCGGCCGCCGGCGCCGACCGCCCGCAGCTACCCGGCCACCGGCTCGAGCCCGGGATCCACGGGTGGTTCGGGAGCCTCGATCCGATCTTCGCTGCCCTCGACCCGGAGATGCGGGAGCGTGCGGTCAAGGAACGCCGGGACTTTCCAGTTGGCATCGCCGAACATCAGCATCAGCGCGGGAACCAGGATCGAGCGGACGATCAACGCGTCGAGCAGGACAGCACTGGCCAGCCCGATCCCGAACAGCTCGATGACGCGCTCGCCGCCGAGCACGAAGGCGCCGAACACGAGCACCATGATTGCCGCGGCCGCTGTGATCGTGCGCCCGGTAGCAGCCAGCCCGTGGGCGACCGCCTCCCGGTTGTCGCGGCGGCGGTGCCACTCCTCGTAAACGCGACTGATCAGGAACACCTCGTAGTCCATCGACAGGCCGAACAGGATCGGGAAGATCAGCACCGGCAGGAACGCCTCGATCGGGCCGGTCTTGTCGATTCCGATCAGCGACGCGCCAAAGCCGTCCTGGAACACGGCGGTGACGATGCCGAGCGCCGCTGCGACCGAGAGCATGTTCATCACCGCCGCGGTCAGCGGGATCAGCAGGCTCCGGAACACCGCCATCAGCAGCAGGAAGCTGAGCAGCACCACCACGCCGATGAACAGCGGCAGCTTGCGCGAGAGCACGTGACTGAAGTCGTCGAAGATTGCGGTGTTGCCGCCGACGAGCACGGTCAGGCCGGTTCCTCGGCTGCTGGCGGGGACGACCTGGTTGCGCACCGTGTGCAGCAGATCCGCGGTAGAGGCGTCCTGCGGCGAGCCCTTCGGATACACCTCGGCCAGTGCCACCCCCGCACGCCCGCCGACCCCGGGGAGGAACCGCGGACCTGTGGCTCCGACGACGCCCGGAGTTGACGCCACGGCCTGGTCGACCCGAACGAACGCGGCACGCTGCGCCGGGGATTGCACCTGGGCGACGAGCTGCAGCGGACCGTTGTAACCCGGTCCGAATCCCTTGGCCAGGAGGTCGTACGCCTTGCGGGTGGTGGTGTTCGTCGGATCGCTGCCCGCATCGGAGGAGCCGAGTCGCATGCCGAGGAACGGGATCGCGATCAGGGCCATCACGACCGCTGCGGCGGTCGCGAACGCCGCCGGCCGGCGCTGCAGGATGTCCGTCCAGCGGGCCCAGCGGGGCGATTCGTCGGTCGTGGACAGGCGATGCTCGCGCAGCGCCCTTCGCTCCCGGCGGCGCAGTACGAACCGTCCGAAGAATCCGAGCATTGCCGGTAGCAGGGTCAGTGCCGCGATCACCGTGAACAGCACGGTGATCGAGGCCGCCACCGCCACGCCGTAGAGGAAGCTGACACCGAGGGCGAACATCCCCAGCATCGCGATGCACACGATCAGCCCGGCGAACAGAACGGCCCGGCCGGAGGTGTCGAGCGCCTCGACGACCGCCTGCTCCCCGGTCAATCCACGGAGGACTCCCTGGCGGTAGCGGGTGACTATGAACAACGCGTAGTCGACGCCGACTCCAAGCCCGATCAGCAGCGCCAGCTGGTTCGAGAACGAGGCCATGTTGATCACGTGGGTGAGTAGGCCAACGACGGCGATTCCGGTGCCGAGCGAGAAGCCGGCCGTCAGCAGCGGCAGGAATGTGGCCAGGAACGAACCGAAGACGACGAACAGCACGATCGCCGCGGCGATAAAGCCGAACAGGAGACTGCTCGAGCCGCCGCGCGGATTGCCGGACTGAGCGATCTGACCCTCCAGCTCGAACTCCACCCCGCTCCCCGAGGCACGGGTGACGCGGGAGACGAATTTCGCCGCCGCGGAGTTCGAGAGCTTGTTCGACTGCACGTCGAAGGTCACGTTCGTGAAGGCGACCTGCCCGGAGGGAGCGATCTGATGCGCCGACTGGGCCGCGTAGGGCGACTGCACGGCGGAAACGTGCGGCTGACGTGCCACAGTGGCCAGCTCGGCCTCGACGCGCGAGCGCACAGCGGGATCGGTGATCCGGCCGTGCGCGGTGGCGATCACCAGCTGCTCGGTATCGCCTGAGGCCTTCGGCACATTCCGCTGCAGAAGCCTGATGGCATCGAAGCTCTGCGTGTGGGGCAGCTTGAAGCTGTCGGTATACGAGCTGCCGACGCCGGCCGCGATCGCGTTCGCGCCGGCCGCAGCCACGACCCAGCAGACCAGGACGACGATCCGGTGGTTAAAGCACCATCTGGCGAGTGATCTCATCGGGCGGTACCTCCGTCCGCGTCTCGTTCGAGCCGATGCCCCGAGCGCAAGATTGTCCGAAACCGGATTGACAGTCCCCTGACAATCAGAGTGCCACCGGCACCGACTCAGAGTGCCACCGGCACCGACGGCGTGCAGTCCAGCAGCCGGGCGAGCTTAGCTGGTGTGCCGTGCTCGTCAATCGGGGAGTGCAGGACCAGCCGCTGTTCGGGCGCTTCACCGGGGTTGAACACAGCTTCGGGCGGATTCGGACCTCGGCTGAGCATCGCAAGCGCGGCGTCGGCAGTATTCGCAGCGGTTTGCCTCCCGGGTCTCGCAGCCGATCGAGTCGCCGCAGCGCGGGCATCGTCCTGCACCGCCGGAATGACGGCGCGCTGCAGGTGCTCCTGGTTCACCCCGGAGGGCCGGCGTGGGCGCGGCGGGACCTCGGTGCATGGTCGATTCCGAAGGGCGAGTGTGAACCGGACGAGGAGCCGCTCGCCGCGGCCCGTCGCGAGTTCGAGGAGGAGCTCGGAACCGCGCCGCCCGGCGGCGAGGCCGCCGACCTCGGGGAGATCAGCCAGAAGTCCGGGAAGAAGGTGCGCGCGTTCGCGCTGGCCGGCGATCTCGACGTGGCGGCGGTGAGGAGCAACAAGTTCCTGTTCGAGTGGCCGCCGCGGTCGGGAAGGATGATCGAGATCCCCGAGGTCGATCGAGCAGAATGGTTCGCCATCGACGCCGCGCGGGAGAAGATCAACCCAGCACAGGTGACCTTGCTGGAGCGGCTACAGGAGAGGCAGGAATGAGCGATTCAGGCCGGATCAGTCCCACCGCGCACTACACCGGGTATGTCTGGGCTCGCAACGGGCTCTCGCATCCCGAGCTGTCCTCGCTCGAGGGAAGGGCGCTGTTCGAAACGCTGCGACCCGTGCTGATCCTCTCGCGCACACTGGGCGGAGCATCGCTCGAGCACTATCTGCTGGCCCGGCACCTGGCGATCGACAAGCTACTGGGACAGGCGATCGAGGATCACGGCATCACCCAGGTGATCGAGGTGGCATGCGGGCTCTCCCCGCGTGGCTGGCGCTTCAGCGAGCGTTACGGCGATCGCATCACCTACGTCGAGGCCGACCTGCCCGAGATGGCCGAGCGCAAGCGCCGGGCGCTGGAACGGATGGGGTCGTTGGGCGAGCACCATCGCGTTGAGAAGGTCGATGCCCTGCGCGACGACGGCCCGGGCAGCATCAGCGCGCTGGCCGCCGAGCTGCGCACCGAGGGTGGGCTGGCGATCATCACCGAGGGCCTGCTCGGATACCTGCCCGGAGATCAGGTGGAGAACCTGTTCCGGCGGTTCGCCCTCGTTCTGGGCCTGTTCTCGCAGGGGCGCTACATCTCCGATCTGCACATCGGTGACGTGCAGACCCCGCAGGTCCGCGCGTTCCGGGTGCTGCTTTCGGCATTCGTCCGGGGACGGGTGTTCCTGCACTGGGGGAGCGCGGCGCAGGCCCGGGACGCACTGCGAGCCGCTGGGTTCAGCTCGGCGGCGGTGCACCGGGCGGCGACGCTGGCGCCAGAGGCCCGGGGGGCGGGCGCGGGCTTGGCGCATATAATTGAGGCATCAACGGCCTGATCTCAACGACGCTGTACAGCGACCCGGCGTGTCCGTGGGCGTATTCGGAACGACCGGCGCTGCGCGTGCTGGAGTGGCGCTACGGCGATCAGCTGGACTGGCGGCTGGTTCTCATCGGCCTGACCGAGAGTGCGCGCCAATATGAGGCGCGTGGCTACACGACGGTCCGCGGAGCGCTGGGCCAGATCAGTTTCCGGCGCTACGGGATGCCCTTCGCCCCCGCGCCCAAGGAGCGGCTGAGCGGCACTGCGCGAGCGTGCCGGGCGGTCGTGGCGGCGCGGATCGTCGCTCCAGGGTCGGAGTGGGCGGTGTTCGGGGCGCTCCAGCTGGCCAACTTCACCTCGGCGCTGCTGCTCGACGATGACCGCCAGCTCGAGCAGGTGCTGCGTGGCGTGCCGGGCGTCGAGGCGGCCCGGACCGTCGGCCTGCTCGACTCCGCTGAGGTGACGGAGGCCTACGAACGTGACCGCGCGGAGTCGAGAACCGCAGCCGGCTCGCCGGGCGTCTCCGCGCTGGAACACCACCGAGGGGGCGGTGAAGCGCACGGGTCCGTCCGTGCTGGCGGTCTTCTCCTGCAGCTCCGCGAAGTGCTCCAGCAGCGGCCCCGGCGTCGGCGGGGGCAGGCGGCGGGACGGGTTGACCACGCAGGAGGTCGCCGCGCTGATGGCCGAAGGCAATGAGCCGCCTGATCGTGTGCAGGCCGAGCGCGCGCTGGTCGAGCTCGCCGCGGACGGCGCCGCCACCCGGGTCGCGCTCGGGGATGACG
>JBPCMW010000119.1:0-16814 GCA_051001875.1 Solirubrobacteraceae bacterium
GCCGCCACGGTCCGCTCGAGCTCCGCCCGGTCCTCCGCCGACACCGTGATCTGCTTGATGACACCCATCGCCAGCTCCAGTTTCGCCGAACAAGTCGACGAGAACTTCGGGGTGACTGGCACGATACATACACGAATCCACGAACTTCAAGGACGACCCACTAGACTAAAAGCGTGGCAGAGCAAGCATGGAGCGCCGCGGCGGACGAGGCGCAGCCGGAGGACCCGGCACGGCAAACCGAAGAAGAGCTCGATCCCGAGCCCGACCCCGAAGCAGTAGCGCGCCGAGCGGCCGCGCTGGCCCACGTGCGCAAGTTCGGGGACCCGGTGCTGCGTACTCGCGCCCGGCCGGTATCGCAGATCGACGACGCGCTCCGATCGGAGATCAGCCGGATGGGTGAGCTGATGAACGACGCGATGGGCGTCGGCCTGGCGGCCACGCAGGTGGGGGTACTCCACCGCCTCCTCGTCTACCGGGTCCTTCCGGAGGCTCCGCTGGCGGCGCTGATCAACCCCGAGGTCGAATGGGCGGGCGACGAGCAGGAGATCGCCGAGGAGGGCTGTTTGAGCCTCCCGACGGTGCTCGTCGACGTCGAGCGCCCGGTGCACGTCCGGGTGCGGGCGGTCAACGAGCACGGCGATCCGATCACGATCGAGGCGTCCGGGCTCGAGGCGCGGGTGATCCAGCACGAGATCGACCATCTCGACGGCGTCCTGATCCTCGATCGCACGTCGCGCGACCAGCGCAAGGAGGCCATGCGGGCGCTGCGAGAAGCGCAGGCCGCCTGAGCCTCTTCTGTGCGGACGGTCTTTCTTGGAACCTCGGAGTTCGCCGCGACCATCCTGCGGCGCCTGGCCGACTCACCCCATCGTCCCGAGCTCGTGGTCACCCGCCCCGATCGACCGCGGGGCCGGGGCCGGAAGCTGGCCGCCCCCCCGGTCGCGCAGCTGGCCCGCGAGCTGCGGATCGAGCTCGCCCAGCCCGAGTCGGTCAATGACGAAGCTGCTCAACAGCGCCTCGCCGACACTCGGCCCGAGGTCGTACTCGTGTGCGCGTTCGGCGCGCTGATCAAGGAGCCGCTGCTGTCGCGATATCCGATGCTGAACCTCCATCCGTCGCTGCTGCCCCGCTGGCGCGGTGCGGCACCGATCGAGCGCGCGATCATGGCCGGCGACGAGCAGACCGGCGTCTCGATCATGCAGCTCACGGCGGGCCTCGACAGCGGGCCCGTGTGCGCGCAGCGCAACGAGCCGATCGGGCCGCAGGACTCGTATGGCAGCCTGGCGGACCGCCTCGCCGGCGCCGGGGGGGAGCTGCTGGTGTCCACGCTTGGGCAGCGGCCGCCGTGCCGCGAGCAGGACGAGGCGCTCGTGACCTACGCCGAGAAGATCGCTCCGGCGGACCGTGAACTCGATGCCGGGCGACCGGCGCTCGAGCTGGAGCGGGTGGTGCGCGCACTGACCCCGCACATCGGCGCCTTCGTCCTGCTCGACGATGGGACCCGCCTCGGCGTCCATCAAACGCGCGTGGTCGCGGGGCCGGCCCAGCCGGGGATCCGGTTAGCGCCGCCGCTTCCGGCGCTGGGCACGATCGAAGGCACGCTCGAACTGCTCCTGGTCCAGCCCCCCGGCGGTCGCCCGATGCCTGGCGAGGCTTATCTGCGCGGGCGCCAGACGTGAGTGTCCGCGTGGGCGCGTCCCCTGCGCGCCGCTGCGCGTTTGCGGTCATCCGACGAGTGTTCGAACAGGGGGCCTACACGGATCGCGCGCTCATCTCCGAGGCGGCCGGGCTCGACGCGAGGGAGCGCGCGCTGGCGACCGCGCTGGCCTACGGAACCGTCCAGCGGCGCGCGACGCTCGATCACCTCGTCGGCCGGCTCTGCTCGCGCCCGGTCGGCGAGCTCGACCCCCCGGTGCTGGCGGCGCTTCGGCTGGGGCTGTTCCAGCTGCTGTTCCTGGGCGGCGTGGCCGACCATGCCGCGGTCAACGAGAGCGTCGAGTTGATCAAGGGCACCGGCCGGGGAGGGGCGGCGATGGTCAACGCCGTGCTTCGCCGCGCCACTCGCGAAGGTCAGGAGATGCTCGCGCAGCTCGATGACGGCACGGCCGCCGGGGCGGCCGTCCGGCACTCCGTTCCGGTGTGGCTGGCCGAGAAGTGGTGGACCGAACTCGGCGAGGTGCAGGCGCGGGCGTTGATGAGCGCCGTCAACCAACCGGCGGAGGCGGCGATCCGGATCAACGAACTTCTCAGCAGCGCCGACGAGGTGCGCGCGCGGCTTCCGGTGCCCGCACGGGGCGCCGCCGCGCTGCCGGAGGCGCTGGTGCTGCAGGAGGCATTCGACGTCCACGGGTCCGAGCTGTTCGCGGCCGGCGCGGTCACCCCCCAGTCCCGCGCTTCGATGCTGGTGGCGCGGGTGCTGGCGCCGGCCGCCGGCTCCCGCGTGCTCGACCTGTGTGCTGCGCCCGGAGGCAAGACCACGCATCTGGCGGCGCTGATGGGGGACGAGGGGACGGTCGTCGCGGTCGAGCGTCATCCGGGGCGGGCCGAGGCGCTGCGGCGGACCTGTGCCCGCATGCACGCGGGCTGCGTCGTTGTGGACGTGGCGGATGCCTCGCGGCCGCTACCCGACCCCGGGTACGACTACGTGCTGGTGGATCCGCCCTGCAGCGGCCTGGGGACGCTTCAATCCCGGCCAGACCGTCGCTGGCGGGCCAGTCCGGAGGCGATCCTCGAGCTCGCCCGGCTACAGACGGGGATGCTCGGTGTTGCCGGCGACGCGACGGCGCGGGGTGGCGCGCTCGTGTACTCGGTCTGCACGATCTCCCGGGAGGAGAGCGAGGACGTGGTCGAAGCGTTTCTGGGCTCGCATCCGGAGTTCCAACTCGAGGATCTGCAGGCGGAGTATCCGCAGTGGCGCCACCCCGCCGCCGGCTCCTGTCTCCAGCTCACCCCGCACCGCGATGGCACCGACGGATTCTTCATTGCAAAGTTCCGCCGCGTATAACGTGTCCGCGCTGGTTAACCTTCAGGGTCGGTTGTGACAGATCAAACGGTCAAGCTCGGTCCCGAATGCCCCAGTTGCGGGGAGCCGTGGCTGCGCCCGACTGCGGTGCCAGGGCGCTACCGGTGCGTCTACTGCCTGCAGCGCTACGAGTTGGTGTCGGTGTGTCCGAACTGCGGCGAGCACTCGACGATCGTGCGCATGTCGAGCACCGCGATCGTGGCCTGCAACCACTGCCAAGGCAGCATGCTCCGAGCGGTGTAGGCAGTGACGACTGCCCGCTTGCGTGAGCTCCAGGTCGCCCCGTCGATCCTGTCCGCGGACTTCTCGCGTCTGAGCACCCAGGTCGATGAGGTAATGGCCGCGGGGGCGCGGGTCATCCACGTAGATGTCATGGACGGACACTTCGTGCCGCCGATCACCTTCGGGGTTCCCGTGGTCAGCGCCCTGGCCGACCGGATCCACGCCGCCGGCGCGATCATTGACGTGCACCTGATGATCGAGCGCCCCGAGCGGCAGATCAGCGAGTTCGCTCGGGCGGGCGCTGACAGCATCACGATCCACGTCGAAGCGACCCCGCATCTGCACTACACCCTGGCCCAGATCCGCGAGGCGGGCTGCGCAGCGGGAGCGGCGGTGAATCCGGGCACCCCGGCCGAGAGCCTCGCCGAGGTGGCCGGGGAGGTGCTCGACCTCGCGCTGTGCATGAGCGTCAATCCGGGTTGGGGGGCGCAGAAGTTCATCTCCGGTTCGGTCGGGAAGCTCGAGCGGATGCGCGCGGCCCTGCCGGCGGGGGTTGCCTTGGAGGTGGACGGCGGCATCGCGGCCGGGACCGCGCGTTCGGTGGTCAGCGCCGGCGCGAACCTGCTCGTCGCGGGCTCCGCCGTGTTCGGATCGGACGATCCGGCCGCCGCCTACGAGGAGATCATGCAGGCCGCCGCCGGGCGTTGAGCGGTCGCTACAGAGGGTCCTGGCGGCCGGATCTGAGGGTGCATGACGTTTCCCGCAGGCGTCGACGCTTTGCTGTACGGTCCCCCGCCATGCTCCTTGGACGAACGACCTCAGTCATGCTTGGCGTGCTCGCCACCTCGGTTGCCCTGGCCGCCTGCGGGGGCTCGAGCAGCTCATCCGGGGTCCCCCCCGCCGCCTACGTGAAATCCATCTGCCAGGCCGTCGGGCCGTTCGAGAAGGATGTTCAGAGCCGCAGCAACTCCCTGAACCTCGCCGCCGTCAAGAGCCCGGCCGAGGGCAAGACGGCCCTCCAGGGCTTCCTCAACGCCGTCGCGGCCGACACCGACACCGCGGTGAACAAGCTGAAGGGCGCCGGCGCGCCATCCGTCCCCAACGGCAAGCAGATCTCTACCGCGATCGTGAGTGCCTTCTCCCAGCTCCGGACGGCCCTCGGACAGGCCGCGACCTCGGCCGGCTCGCTGCCGACCACCAGTCCCACTGCGTTCAAGACCGCGGCCAACACCCTCGGAACCAACGTCCGCACCTCCATGAGCGGCATCGGCTCGAGCCTCGGCGGCCTTAAGAGCCCCGCGCTTGAGAGCGCGGCCAAGAAGGAACCGACCTGCCAGAACCTGGGCGCGTAGGCGCCCAGGTCTCGCTTCAGGGACCGGCGCCGTCCGGCGCCAACGCCCCCGGTGGCGCTCCGGCCTCCTGCGAGGACCCTCGCCGGTACACCGCCCACAACAGGCCGCAGAGGACCAGAGCGGCCACGAAGTAGCCGACCTCGACGCGCGTCACCTCGGAGGTGATCGTGGGCGTGGCGACGAAGATCACGAACAGCACGGCCGCGATCATCCAGCCGACGGCGGCCAGGCCGGCGCGCCCGCGAGCCAGGGCAGCCTGGTTGAGCGTGCCGGCAACCAGGTGCAATCCCATTCCGAGCGCCACCACGGCCAGGCCGAAGCGGCCGTAATGAAAGCCCTTGTTGCCGAGCAGCGCGGTCATCACGAACGGACCAACCGCGAGCAGGCCGAGCGCCACCGCACCGGCGAAGGCGGCGATGACCCGCACGGTGAGGCGGATCGCGCGTTTGAACTCGTCGGGGCTCTCGCGCGCCTCGAGGCCGGCCAGGTGGGGGAGGATCGAGGTCTGGATGGCCTGGAACAGCTGCAGCGGCGCGCGGACGATCAGCAGGACGTTGAACACGAAGCCCGCCAGCGCACGGCCGGAGGTCTGGTTGACGATCAGCACCGCGGCGTTCATCAGGGTCTGCTCGGCCAGCATGATCCCCACCACCGCGACGGCGAACCCGCTGCCGTGCCGCAGCGACAGGTCCGACGAGGCCTCCTCCACGGCGGCGTGGGCCGGACCCTCACGCGCCGCGTCCGCGACCGCCAGGCCCGGAGGAGCAAGGTGCTTGACCCGCGAGAAGGCAAACGGGATCACCGACAGGGAGACGAACGGCGCTACGGCCATCCCCAGGCCGACGGCGCCCTGTCCGGAGCCGACGCCGACCGCGACGGCCAGCGCGAACAGGAAACGGCTGGTTGCCTCCAGGAACACGAGCCCGCCATACAGCGCGAAGCGCTGGTGGCCGGCCAGCCAGCCGCGGGCGAAGTAGCTGGCCCCGTACGCCAGCACGCCGATCACGAGGATCCAGTAGAGCGAGCTGGAGCCGTCGAACAACCCGCGCTCGATCCGGTGGCGCAGACTCAGCGCCACGGCGAGGAACAGGGCGGCGAAGCTGAGCTGGATCATCGCCGGCACCCGCAGCGGGTGGCCTTCCAGCCCGCGGGCGCGACGGTCGGCGATCGTGCGGGAGAGCAGCTGCTCGACCGGCCGGTAGATGACCGACAGGATCACGAACATGAGCGACCAGCACAGCGATACTCGTCCATAGGCGCGCTGGTCCAGGACGTGGCTGGCGGTGGCCAGGTAGGCGAAGGTGAAGATGCCCGTCGAGGCGATGCCGATTGACAGGACGCGCGCTCCGGACGCGTAGGAATTGGTGCCGCCGGCCGGCGATCCCCCGTTGGATGACGCGGGTTCCCCGTCCACGGTTGTAGCCGCCGCGGCCGTCTGTGGCCCGCGGCCTCCGACGCCCCGCATCAGCCCACTCGCACCAGCAGCATCGTCCAGGGGAACGGCGACCGTGCCTCCACTACCTCGCCATGGCGCTCGAGCAGCGAGACGAAGCCGGGCTTGGTCCAATGGTTGACGTGGCCCGGGGTGTTGCCGAGCTGGCGCACATACGCCCCTCTGGCGACGTTGAGCATTCGCCACAGCGGCTCGTGGGGGACCGAGACGAGGAGGTGCCGCCCCGCCACCCGCGCCATCTCGGCGACGGTCTGCTCGGGGTGAGGGATGTGCTCGAGGGCCTCGATCGCAGCCACCAGGTCGAACTCCCCGCCGGCAAACGGAAGCGTCCGCTCGGCCGCGGCGACGGTGACGAACTGCAGGTTGGCGCACCGGCGCTGCTCCCACTGCGCTCGCAGCTTCGGGTCCTCCAGGTCAAGGCCGACGACACGCCGCTCGCCCAGCTGTGCTGCCCACTGCGCGGTCAGCACCCCTTCGCCGCAGCCGACGTCGAGCACCGAAGTCGGTGCCGCGCGCGTGAACAGCCCATCGAGCGTGTCCTCGAACCTGGCCATCAGCCGGCGCACCACCGGGTTGCTCGACCCGTACTTGTCGAACGTGTTCCCGGTTGGCACCTCAGGATGCCCGGCCGCGACGCCTCCGGCCGGCGTCATACCTCGAGGGCCTCGCGGTCCGACTGCTCGCGAGCGCCACCGGGTTCATAGTGCGAGGGCTCCACCCCGAGTTGGAGTTCGATCCGGCGCACACGCTCCAGGGTTCGCTGCGAGAGCGTCCGCTGCGCGTCGAGCAGGTCACCGATGACCCCGAGGGACCCCAGCAGCATGGCCGCGATGAACAGCACGGCGCCGAGGATCAGCGACTGGACGTGGCCGCCGGGATGGCTGCCCGTGATGAAGTACACCAGGAAGCGGATGAACACCAGCAAGGCAGCCGCCCCGAGGACCGCGGCGCCCGTCCAGAACACCTTCAGGGGCTCATACTGGGAGTAGATCCGGAAGATCGAAAGCGCATTGCGGCGGACGTAGGTCGCGGTCGACGGGAACAGCCGCGATTCCCGCGTCCGCGGATTCGTGCGAATCGGCACGTGATCGAGCGCGACCAGCAGCTTTCCCGCCTGGATGATCGTCTCCAGCGTGTAGGTGAACTTCGAGACGGCCTGCATCTGCAGAGCGGCCTCGCGGTTGTAGGCGCGGAACCCGGACGTGGTGTCGGGAATCTCGGTTTGAGAGGCCTGGCGGACGACCCATGAACCCAGCCGCTGCAGCAGTTTCTTGCGGGCGGAGAAGTGCGTGATCGTGTGTACCTGCCGGTCGCCGACCACCATGTCCGCTTCGCCCCGGAGAATCGGGGCCACGAGCTTGGGTACGTCTCCGCCCTCATATTGGTTGTCTGCGTCGGTGTTGACGATCACATCAGCCCCGAGTTTCAGGCCGGCGTCGAGGCCCGCCTGGAAGCCGGCCGCGAGTCCCTTATGGTTGGTCAGCCGGACGACGTGATCGACTCCATTCGCCCGGGCGACCTCGATCGTCCGGTCCGTCGAGCCGTCGTCGATGATCAGCCACTCGACCACGTCGAATCCAGGCACGTTCCTGGGGAGGTGACTCAGCGTCAACGGGAGCTGCGCCTCTTCGTTGAAACACGGAATCTGGATGATCAGCTTCATGAAATCGCTTCCGCTCGCCCAGTTGGTAAACGAACGCTCCGCACGATGAAGCGTCCCACCAAGCGCGGTCAACCACACGGTAGCGGGATACTCGTTCCGAACATGGAGACGGCGACGACCACGCGCCCCGGCCCGGCGCACCCATTGACGGCCCGTCCGGCTCCGCCGTCGCGCTCCGCGCGGCGCGGTGGCGCGGCGGAGCGTGTCCGCGCGCGTCATCTACACCGCCCAGCGCTGGTGATCCTGCTGGTGAGCACGTTCCTGCTTCGGCTGTGGGGAATCAAGCAGGGGCTGCCGTACAGCTACAACGTCGACGAGGCGACTCATTTTGTTCCGCGGGCGGTGGCGTTCTTCTCGCACGACCTGAACCCGCATTACTTCCTCAACCCGCCGGCGTATTCCTACCTTCTGCACATCGTGTTCGAGCTGTGGTTCGGCGGCTCGGATGCCGTTACGCGAGCCTATGCCACGCACCCGACCGAGGTCTATGTGGTGGCCAGGGTGGTGGCCGCGGTGCTTGGCACGGCGGCGGTGGCGCTGACGTATCTGGCCGGTGCCCGCTTCTTCAACCGCACCGTCGCGCTGCTGGCGGCGGCGATCTTCGGCTTCTCGTTCTTGCCGATCTTCTACAGCCACCTCGCGCTCAACGACGTCCCCACGCTCGCTCCCGTCGCGCTGTCGCTCTACGGCATCGCCGGGGTGATGCGCCGGGGACGGTGGCGCGATTACGTCGTGGCCGGGCTCGGGATCGGCCTCGCGGCGGCGACGAAATACACCGGTGGGATCACGTTGCTGTGCCTCGCTGCGGCGTTTGTCTGCGACGGCGCCGGAGTCGGCTTGTGGCTCGCCGCCCGCCGGCTCGCCGTGGCGCTGGTGATCGCGCTGGCCGCGTTCCTCGTAGCCAACCCATACTCCGTCCTCGACTTCTCCTCGTTCCAGTACGGCGTTTCCTCCCAGTCCTCGCTGGCCGCCGGTCAGGACCCGATCAAGCTGGGAACCGTTCCCGGCAGCGGCATCGGCTACTACCTGTGGACGTTTACCTGGGGCTTTGGCTGGGGCCCGAGCTTGGCCGCCCTGGGCGGCTCGGTGCTGCTGCTCCTACGGCGCGGGCTGGCGATGGCCCTGGTGCTGCTCCCGGCGCCGATCGTGTTCATCATCTTCATGGGCAGCCAGCAGCGCTTCTTCGGCCGCTGGCTGATGCCGATCTTCCCGCTGGTGGCGATCCTCGGCGCCTACGGCGCCGTCGAGCTGGCGCGCTGGTTGATCCGGGCCCGGCGGGTTCCGGTGGCGCTGGCCGGCGCGCTGGTCGCGGCGCTGCTCCTGACCCAGAGCCTCGTCGCCGTCATCCACGACGACTCAGTGCTTTCGCGGCCGGACACGAGGAACCTGGCGCGCCAGTGGATGGTGGGTCATGTTCCCGCCGGCGCAAAGGTGGTGATCGAACCGGTGGTGGCCGACAACTGGGCTACCGATGTGGGTGTGGCGCTGCCGTGGACGCCGAGCGGCGACCGCTGGTACCGGTACGCCACCTGGCTCACCGACGTTGACGCCCAGGGACGCCAGCTGCCCGCCGGGCAGAGGCGCTACGTGGTCGTGGATCAGTACGAGCGGACGCTGCGCCCGGCTCTGCTGAACGAGTACGTCGCGAATGGCTTCTGCTGGTTGGTCGTCGGCTCGCTACAGGCCGGTCGGGCGTTTGCGCAGCCCCGGGCCGCGCCGGCGGCCGTGGCCTACTACGCCGAGCTCGCCAACCGTGCCCGGCTGGTGTACCACGTGAGCCCGTTCTCGACCGGCGCGCGCCCGGTTCCATTCGGCTTCGATTGGTCGATCGACTACTTCCCGCGTCAGTTTCACCGGCCCGGTCCAGAAATGAGCGTGTACCGCCTCTCTGGCGGGAAATGCGGCAGCAGCTAGGGCCACCGCCGGCCTCAGAGCACGATGCGCGCGCCCTATGCTCTGATTAGCCCATGGCGCTGAAAACCGATATCGACCGCCGGCTGCTCGCCCACGCGGTGAAGATCGCCGAAGGGGGCCGCGGTCGCGTCAGCCCAAACCCGCTGGTCGGAGCCGTCGTTGCGTTAGGCGACGAGTCCGTCGGCGAGGGCTGCCACCGTGAGATCGGAGGTCCTCACGCGGAGGTAGAGGCGATTCGCGACGCCGATCGAGACCTCAGCGGCGCGACCTTGTACGTATCGCTCGAGCCGTGCTGCCACCACGGGCTCACGCCGCCCTGTACCGACGCTATCCGCAGCGCCGGCATCGAACGAGTCGTCGTCGCCTGCGAGGATCCTTCCGAGCACGCCGCCGGTCGCGGACTCGGGATCCTCCGGGACGAGGGAATCGAGGTGGTGCTGGCCGATGGGGAGATCGCCGCGCAGGCGAGGCTGCTCAACCAGCCGTTTCGCAAGCACGCCCGGACGGGGCGGCCATGGGTGCTGTTCAAGTCGGCGATGTCGCTGGACGGGAAGGTCGCCACGCGCGGGGGCGACTCAAAATGGATCTCCGGCGATGCAAGCCGCGAGCTGGCCCACCACTGGCGCGCGGAATGTGACGCCGTGGCGGTCGGGATCGGCACCGCCCTGGCCGACGACCCGCTGCTGACCGCACGGGTACAGGGCGTGACCCGCCAGCCACGCCGGGTCGTGTTCGACTCGCTGGCCAGGCTGCCGCTGGACGCCAACCTCGTCAAGGACGCGCACGGGAGCCAGCTCACCGTGGTGGTGTCACGGGCCGCCCCGCGTGCCGCGACCGATGCGCTCGAGACCCACGGCGTGGAGGTGATTGTCGCGCCGGGCGAGAACGAGCCCGCTCGCGTTCGCTCCGCGCTCGAGCAACTCGGGGCAGCGGGCGTCACCTCGATCCTGCTCGAGGGCGGGCCCCATCTCGCGGGAGTGTTTCTCGATGCCGGCGAGGTTGACGAGATCCGGTTGTTTCTGGCGCCGCTGGTGCTGGGCGGCCGGACCGCTCGGGACCCGCTCGAAGGCGAGGGCGTAGAGACAATCGCCGACGCCGTACGGGCCCTCACGCTTGATTGCGAGCGCCACGGTGAGGACCTGTTGATCTCCGCGCGGATCAAGGAGTGGTAGATGTTCACGGGACTGGTCGCCGGACTCGGAGAAGTGCTGGCCTGCGAGCGCACTGAGGAGGGGGTGCGGCTGCAGGTCGAGTCCTCGCTGACGGGGGACGTGCACGAAGGCGACTCGATCGCGGTCAACGGCGTCTGCCTCACCGCGACCGCCGTCACCTCTACCGGCTTTGCCGCGGAGGTGATGAACGAGACCCTGCAACGCAGCTCACTGCGGAACATCGACGCCGGCACCAAGGTCAACCTCGAGCTGCCGCTGCGCCCAGCCGACCGGCTCGGCGGCCACATCATGCAGGGCCATGTCGACGGCACCGGAACGATCACCGCGCTGCAGGACGACGGCTTCGCCCGGCGTGTCCAGATCGACGCATCGGACGAGGTGCTGCGCTACGTCGTGGAAAAGGGATCAATCGCTGTGGACGGCGTATCGCTGACGGTGGCCGCAATCGATGACCGATCATTTACCGTCTCCTTGATTCCGGAGACGCTGCAAAGAACCAATCTCGGCAAGGCGCAGACTGGCGACAGAGTGAACCTGGAGGTCGAAGTGTTAGCCAAGTACGTGGAAAAGCTGGTGAGACGATGAGTGCAACCAGGACACCGTTCGCGACGATCGAAGCGGCGATCGAGGACATCCGCACGGGCAAGATGGTCGTTGTCTGCGACGACGAGACTCGCGAGAACGAGGGCGATCTGACGATGGCCGCTCAGTTTGTCACGCCCGAGGCGATCAACTTCATGGCCAAGGAGGGTCGGGGACTGATCTGCCTGGCGCTGACGCCGGAGCGCTGCGATGAGCTGGGCCTCGACCTGATGGCGGCCAAGAACGAATCGGCGTTCGAGACAGCGTTCACCGTCTCGATCGAGGCACGCTCCGGGGTGACCACGGGAATCTCCGCCGCCGACCGGGCGCACACGATCCAGGTGGCGATCGATCCGAACGCGGGTCCGCGAGAGCTGGTTCAGCCTGGGCACGTTTTCCCGCTGAAGGCCAAGGTCGGGGGCGTACTCGAACGCGTCGGACAGACCGAGGCCGCGGTCGATCTCACGCGGCTGGCCGGCCTGAATCCGGCTGGCGTGATCTGCGAGATCATGAACGACGACGGCTCGATGGCCCGTGTCCCGGATCTTGAGCAGTACTGCCGGCGTCACGGCCTGAAGATGATCACGGTGGCCGATCTGGTCGCCTACCGGCGCCGGCACGACAAGCTCGTCGAGCGCGTCGTCGCCACCAAGCTCCCGACCGTGTATGGGTCTTTCGTCGCGGTTGGATACCGGTCGTTGGTCGACAACAAGCACCACGTGGCGCTGGTCAAGGGCGAGGTCGACGGCGTCGAGGACGTGCTCGTGCGCGTGCACTCAGAATGCCTGACCGGGGACGTGTTCCATTCGCTGCGCTGCGATTGCGGCGAGCAGCTCGAATCGGCCCTGGCGACGATCGAGCAGGAGGGGCGCGGCGTGCTGCTGTATCTGAGCCAGGAGGGGCGGGGCATCGGCCTGCTGAACAAGCTCCGCGCCTACAAACTTCAGGAGGAAGGGCTCGACACCGTCGACGCCAATCTCCGCCTCGGCCTGCCGGCCGACCTGCGCGACTACGGCATCGGCGCTCAGATCCTGGTGGATCTCGGCCTGACCAGCATCCGCATCCTCACCAACAATCCAAAGAAGATCTCTGGTCTGGCGGGCTACGGGCTGTCGGTCAGCGACCAGGTGCCGATCGAGCATGTGTCCAACCCCCACAACGTGGCCTATCTGCGCGCCAAGCGCGAGCGCATGGGGCACACCCTGCACCACCAGGGACTTGCGCTTGACGAGGAGATGCTCCACGAGGAGCAGGAGCACGATCGGGCCCGCGAAGATGAGCGGTGAGGGCAGCGTCGCGCTGTGCGTGGCGCGGTTCTACGTCGAGCTGGCGGACAAGCTGGAAGCCGGAGCGAGGTCGGCGCTGGCGGAGGCCGGCTTCGACGAGGTCGACCGCTTCGATGTGCCCGGGGCCTTCGAGCTGCCGCTGGCGGCGAAGTACGCCGCTGAGTCAGGCCGCTACGTCGCGGTCGTGTGCCTCGGGGCGGTGATCCGGGGCGAGACCGACCACTACAACTACGTCTGCGGCGAAGCGGCCCGCGGGATTCAGCAGGTCCAGCTCGGGTCCGGCATCCCCTGCGGTTTCGGAGTACTGACCGTGGACACGATGGAACAGGCCCTGGACCGTGTCACCGGCGGCTCCAAGCGGGACACCGGAGCTCATGCCGTAAAGGCGGTCCTCGCGGCGCTGGAGGTCAAGCAGGAACTCAGCTCAAGGCGCGGGCGGACCGGCTTCTCGGCCTGAGCGGTGAGGGGACGCGGGCCTGACCGCGCGAGACGCCGGGGCGTCAGTCTCCGCCGCCGCCCCCGCCGTTGCCACCTGTTGAGTTGACCTGCGTCCCGATCGCGCGGAGCGCCAGCTGCAGCTCCTGGCGGACGACATCGGTCTGATTGGGGATCTGCAACCGCTGCTGGAGGACCACCGCAGCTGCGCGCGGGTCTCCGGCCAGCCGCAGCGAGCGCCCGAGGTCATACAGCGCATACGCATACGTGAGCCCTGACCCCGGACCGGCCGCGACCGCCTGGCGCAGAACGCCAACCGCCGCGCCGTAGTCCCCGTTCACCATCAGCTGATGACCGCGGGCCTGGAGGCTCGCGGCGGTGGCTGTCGCCGAGCCGCTACCCGGGACCGGGGTTCCGGGGGCCGTGGGCGTGGATGACGCCGGCGTGGTCGGGGTGGTGACGCTCGATGGGCTCGTGGTCGTCGCGGCGTGCTTATTCGCCGCCGGCTTGACCCGGTGTCCGGAGGTTCGCGTAGCCGCGGTGCCCGTTGCGGCATGCGTGGCCTTCAGGCTGGGAGCGGACCCCCCGCCGCCCGCCGCGAGCGCTGCCACGACAGCGAGGACGCCAGCCGCCAGTGCCGCCAGGGCGATCGCCCGCGGCCGTCGCTCGCCGCGGCCGGTCGCGTGATGGGTAGTGAACACGGGTCTCGCTGGTCGGCCCGCAGTTCGAGGACGTGCGGCGGCGGCCCGCGGGCGGTTCAGCGTCGGCGCCTGAGCCATCACGGGGACCGCCGCCCGCGCGGGGCGCTCCGCCATCGCGATCGTGACCGCTTCGGAGAACTCGCGGGCCGAAGGCCAGCGCTCATCGGGCGATTTGGCCATCCCCCGGGCCAGGACGGCGTCGAGCGAGCGCGGCAAGGCCGGATTGCGCTCGCTGGCCGCGGGCGGTTGCTCCTCGACGTGTTGGCGGGCCTGCGCGGCGAAATGCTCTGCGGTGAACGGACGCGCCCCGACCAGCAGCTCGTAGGCGACGACGGCCAGCGCATACCGGTCGCTGGCAGGATTCGCCGGACTGCCCATCGCCTGCTCCGGGGAGAAGTACGCGGCGGTGCCGAACAGCTGCCCGGCCGAGGTGATCGGATCCTCGGTGCCCACGCGGGCAATCCCGAAATCGGCCACGTGCAGCACCCGACGGCCGTCCAGCAGCAGGTTGGCCGGCTTGATGTCCCGGTGGACGACGCCGCGACCGTGGGCGTAGTCGAGCGCCTCAGCGGCCTGCGCCAACCAGCTCAGCGCATCCTCCCGGCTCACCTCGCCGGCGCGTATGGCGTCGGCGACGGTGCCGCCCGGCAGGTACTCCATGACGATGAACGGGCGTCCGGTCTCCCCGGCTTTGCGTGTCTCGGTCTGGCCGACGTCGAAGATCGTCACCACGTTGCTGTGGCCGGACAGGTGGGCAGCGGCGCGCCCCTCACGCTGGAAGCGATTGACCGCGGTCGGGTCGTTCAGAAACTGCTCGGAGAGCAATTTGATTGCCACCTCCCGTCCCAGCACGACGTCGCGGGCACACCAGACCGAGGCCATACCCCCGCGGGCGATACGGCGGACAACGGGGTAGCGCTCCGGCAACCCGATGTCCGAAAGCAGGCTGCCGTGGTCCTTGGTGCTTGCGCCCATCGGTTGTTTTGTACCCGTCTGGGACGATCTGAACCGACCAGCGCGCAGGCGCCGGGCCGGGTCGGCAGCGGGTGTCTATACTCGCCCGCCATGCCCAAGGTCTGCCACTCATGCGCCAAGGGACCGTCGTTTGGTCACAGCCGCAGCCACTCGATGGTGGCTACGAAGCGGCGCTTCGAGCCGAACCTTCAGCGCGTCCGTATCGATGACTCCGGGACACCCCGCCGGGTCTACGTGTGCACGCGGTGCCTGAAGGCCGGCAAGGTCACCAAGGCGCGCTGACCGGCTTGCGCGTCGCGCGCCAAGACCACTGACCGGCGGCCGGTGACCGATCCCAGCATCGTCCGCTTCCGCGCGATCGTCGAGGCTGGCCTCGCCGCGCTGGAGTCGCGCCGTGAAGAGGTAAACGACCTGAACGTATTTCCGGTCGCCGACGGCGACACCGGAGACAACATGGTGCTGACCTTACGCGCCGTGGTGCAGGAGCTTGACCGGCTCTCGGGCGCCGCCGAGGAACGCACGATCGATGACATCAACCGTGATGAGATCGTCGCCTCGGTCGCGCGAGCAGCGCTGCTCGGGGCTCGCGGCAACTCCGGGGTGATCCTGTCTCAGCTGATCCGAGGGGCAGCCGAGGAGCTGGCCAGCCGGCCCGGGGAGCTCGTGGATCCGGTGTTGATCAGCGCGGCGCTCGCCCGCGCCGCGGACCAGGCCTACGGCTCGGTGCGGGAGCCGGCCGAGGGCACGATCCTGACGGTGGTCCGGGAGATGGCCGTTCGGGTGGCCTCTGACCTGGCGCACATGACGGATGCCCGTCTCGGCCCCGACGCGACCGCGGAGGAGCAGAATGCGGTCATCGCCGAGGTGATCGAGCGGGCCCTCGACGCGGGGCAGGATTCGGTCAGGCGGGGACCCGATCTACTGCCTGTGCTCCGCGACGCAGGGGTGGTGGATGCCGGCGGCTACGCGCTCACGGTCCTGCTGGCGGGGATCGTCGGAGCGCTGCGCGGCAGCGAGCCGCCGGCGCTCGAGCATCATGCCGCTGCGCGGGTGACGCACCCGCAGCACTCTTCCAGCACCTACCGCTACTGCACCAACTTCGCCGTCACCGGCTCCGACCTCGAGCAGCGCCGGTTCATCCACGAGCTGGAGCAGTTCGGCGACTCCGTTCTCGTGGTCGGTGATCCGACGACGCTGAAGATCCACGTCCACACCGACGATCCCGACGCCGCCACGGCGCTGTTCGCGCAGGCTGGGGTGGTGTCCCATCTCGATGTGGCCGACATGCACGAACAGGTGCGACAGCGAGCCGACCGCCTGGCTACGCCCGAGTTGCCCGAGCCTGCCGTGTGCGGGGCGCTGGCCGTGGTCACCGGCAACGGCATGCACGCGCTGTTCGAGAGCCTCGGCGTGCGCGTTCTCGACGGTGGGCCGACGCTGAACCCCTCCACCTACGATCTGCTGGCGGCGATCCACGGTATTGCCACCGAACAGGTGGTCGTGCTGCCGAACAGCCCGAACGTGGTGATGGCGGCCGAGCGTGCGGCCGAGCTCTCCGACAAGGCGGTTCGCGTCGTGCTTTCGCGCTCGCCCCAGGCCGGCCTGGCGGCGGCCGTGAGCCTTGACCCCAGCCGCAGCGCGGACGAGAACTGTCTTGCCATGACCGAGACGCTGCGGCGGGTCAGGACCGGTGCGGTCGCTCCGGCGGCACGCGACGACGCGCAGGGACGCTTCCGCGAGGGCGACGCCGTGGGCTTCGTCGAGGAGCAGATCGTCGTGTGGGGCAAGCCGCGGGACACGCTGCGGGGCGTGCTCGAGCAGCTGGCCGAGAACGCTGAGCTGATCACCTGCTTGCGCGGAGCCGAAGCACCGCTGGACGACGAGGCGGTCCAGGCGCTCGCCGCCGGGGAGGTGGAGTTCGAGCTTTCCGACGGTGGGCAACAGAGCTACTGGTGGCTGCTGTCGGCTGAGTGAGCAGCGGGGCGGGGGGGGGGGGGACAGCCGGGGCGGTATTCTCCCCCACGTCGGCCCCGAACC
>JBPCMW010000120.1:0-6808 GCA_051001875.1 Solirubrobacteraceae bacterium
ATCAGCCACCGCGCCCACGGATTTCACTCAGCCGACGCCCTGATCGCGATGATCTACCTCTGCTGCGCTGGCATCCACATCGACCTCCCCCACCGATGAGTCACCCCCAACTCGACAGGAGAGCCGAACAACGCCAGCAGGGTGCCATCGCCCCAGTGACGCTCGATCGCGTCGAGAAACTGCTCGCGCACCTCCGGAGTCATCGTCAGCCTGCCTTTGGGGGCCACGCCGGACAGGACGAGGGCGGTGACGCGATCCGGGTAGGTCGCCGCGTACAGGGCGCAAAGCCCAAGGTCGCTGGCACCGAACAGCGCGGTGCGTTCAGAGCCGGCCGCGTCGAGCACGGCCGTGAGGTCGTCCATCTGCTGCTCCAGCGTGGGCGGACGCGAGACGGGGTCCGACAGGCCGGTTCCCCGCCGGTCGAATAGCACCAGGCGCGAGAACGAGGCCAGGCGCGCAAAGCAATGGGCGGTGGCTGGTTCCTCCCACATCATCTCGAGGTGCGACGCGGGGCCGTTGACGACGACCAAGTCGATCGGGGCGTCCCCCACCACCTGGTAGGCGATGCTCGCCTCGCCGCTGCGGGCGTACTGGGTTCGGAGCTTGCTCACCACGCCGTGCGCCTAAATGTAACCGAGGAGCGGCTCTGGTTTACAAACATATGTTCGATCATAATCGAGCTCAGAAAACGATCTTTAGTCCGACGGGAGCAAAGGAACCATCTATGGCTACCAGCAGCAGCAACTCAAGCGAGCGTAAGCCCGCCACCACGCGCAAGTCCACCACGACGCGCAAGTCCACCGCGACGCGCAAGTCCACCGCGACGCGCAAGCCGAGCACCTCGGCGCGCAGGACGGCCACATCGGCCCGCAAGACGGCCGCCTCGGCCCGCACGACTGCCAAAGAGGCCCGTACGACCGCTCGCAGCACGGCCGCCTCGGCCGCGCGCAAGACCAGCTCATCGACCTCGACCCAGCCCAAGACGACGGTCGGCATCGCCCAGGTGCTCGCCGAGCGCGCTGTCCTGGTGCCGGTCGGCGCCGGCCTCCTGGCCAGCGACAACCTGGCCTCGACGGTGAAGGGAATCGCCACCAAGTACCGCAGCCGGGCCAGCCTCGAGCGTGAGATCAAGCGCTACGAGCGCCGCGGAGCAACCGCCCGCAACCGGTTCGAGCGCCAGGTCCGCAAGACCCGGACTCGTTTCGAGCGTGAGCTGCGTCAGCGTCGCAGTCGGGTCGAGCGCACGGTCCAGCAGAACCGCCGCCGCTTCGAGCGTGAAGCACGCACGGTCCGCAAGGACTTCGAGCGGCAGTCCGGCCAGCTGACCTCGCGGGTGGAGCGGCTCATCTCCGACGCCCAGGGCCGCATCACCAGCGCGCTCTAGGCGACCGATTTACCCCGCGCCGGCGCTGAGGAGAGCGCCGCGCAAGCGGGAGAGGTTCGCCGGCCTCATAACCTCGCCGGCGAATGCAGCACCCTCTCCTCCCTCAACCGCCGGGGCGTCACGAAAGTGGCGCCCCGTCGGTCTTAACCAGCCCCGCCGGACCAGGCCAAGCGTCTGCCAGAATGGACCCATGCCCACCAGAGACCAAGTAACCGACTCCCTGCGCGCCGTCATCGACCCGGAGTTGCGCCGCGACATCGTCGAGCTCGAGATGGTGCGATCGATCGACATCCACCCCAACGGCGTCGTGGACGTGATGGTTTCGCTGACCACGCCGGGATGCCCGATCCGCAGCCACTTCGAGAACGGCGTCGCGTCGGCCGTCCGGAAGCTCGAGGGCGTGAGCGCGGTCAACGTCAGCTTCGACGTCCTGTCCGACACTGAGAAGTCAGCGCTCGGGCGCAAGCTCGGTCGCGGCTCGCTGCCCGAGGGCGCGCTGGCCCAGGTGAAGAACATCATCTGCATTGGCTCGGGCAAGGGCGGCGTGGGCAAATCGAGCGTGACCGCCAATCTGGCCGCCGCGCTGGCCACCGACGGACGCCGCGTCGGCGTCCTGGATGCCGACGTGTGGGGCTACTCCCAGCCGCGGATGCTGGGGCTCGGCGGCGAGCGCCCGCGCGTCAACGCCGAGCGCAAGCTCGTCCCACTGATCGCCCACGAGGGGATCGCCGTGATGTCAATCGGCTTCTTCGTCGAGCAGGACGCCGCCGTGGTGTGGCGCGGACCGATGCTCCACAAGGCGCTCCAGCGGTTCCTCGAGGACGTCGACTGGGGTGAGCTGGACTACCTGCTGATCGATCTGCCGCCCGGCACCGGCGACGTCTCGATGACGCTCGCGCAGCTGCTTCCGCAGGCCAAGTTCCTGATCGTCACCACGCCGCAGCCGGTGGCCCAGAAGGTCGCCCGGCGCTCGGCCGAGATGGCGACCAAGCTGAAGCTCGAGGTGACCGGCGTGATCGAGAACATGTCCGGCTTCGTCACCCCCGGTGGGGAGCGCTTCCAGATCTTCGGCGAGGGCGGCGGCCAGCCGCTGGCCGAGGAGCTCGAGGTCCCGCTGCTGGCCAAGATCCCGCTGACCATGCCCCTGCGCGAGCAGTCGGACTCAGGCACCCCGCTGGTCTTCTCCGACCCGGACGACCCTGCCGCTCAGGCTCTGTACCAGGCCGCGCGCGGGCTGATCGCGATGTCGCCGATCGAGCTGCCGGTGATGCAGGAGCCGGCCCCGGCTGCGGCGCCCAAGCCCGTGGGCATGTCGCTCCCGATGGCCTAGCCGAGAGCCGGTTGGGGGGTCATCCGCGCTAGGCGCTACGGCTTGGCGTAGTACTCGGCGTTGACCTGCGCGTACTTCGTCCATTCGTCCGGGAGCTGGTCCTCCGCGAAGCAGGCGTCGACGGGGCAGGCCTCAACGCACGCGTCGCAATCGATGCACTCTTCCGGATCGATGTAGAGCATCTCGACGCTGTCGTAGTCGGGCTCGTCCGGAGTGGGATGGATGCAGTCGACGGGGCAGACCTCTACGCACGAGTTGTCCTTCGTGCCGATGCAGGGCTCTGCGATCACGTAGGCCATAAGTCTCTGAGTCTCTCTTGTCTCGATTGCGGGTCGGGAAAGCGGACATTCTACGGACGGCCGAATCGGTTCGCGGCGCCCTGACCGATAGCCTCCGCCCCGTGCTGCTCCTGACCGGCGCCACGGGAACGATCGGGCTGGCGCTGCTGCGCCGCCTGACCGCCACCGGAACGCCCGTCCGCTGCCTGGTCCGAGATCCGCGCCGGCTCGGCTCCGAGCGCGTGCGGGTCCAGATCGCGCTGGGGGATCTGTCCGACCACCTGTCCTTCCGCCACGCGCTGCGCGGGGTCGACACGGTCGTTCATCTGGCCTCGGTGATCCGTGACCAGCCCGCGGGGTCGATCGAGGAGCTGGCGGGGGTAGCAACCTGGCGGCTGGTTCTGGCGGCCGAGCGCGCGGGAGTCGAGCGGTTCGTGTTCTTCTCGGTGCTCGACGCCTCGACGCGGAGCCGCGCGAGGCTGCTGCGGGCGAAGGCGGTGGCCGAGCGGGCGGTGATGGAGTCCTCGCTGACCCACACGGTATTCGCCCCGTCGATCGTGTACTCCCCCGGCGACCCCTACCTGCGCCTGCTGCAACGCATGTCGCTGTTGCCGCTGATGGCGATTCCCGGGGATGGCTCGGCCGTCTACCAGCCGATCTGGGCCGAGGATGTAGCCGACTGCATCCTCGCCACGCTGCCCGGCGGCGCCCACGCGCAGGCCGCCGACGGCGCGCGCTACGAGCTGGCCGGGCCCGAGACCCTGACCCATCGGGAGATCGTCCGGATCGCGCTGCGGTCGTTCCGGCGTAACCGCCCGATCGTCGGCATTCCGATGCCGGTCGTGCGGCGCACGCTGCGGCTGATGGAGCTGCTCGGTGGCCCGACCGCGTTCGCCACCTGGGACGAGGCAGAGCTGATGGAGATCTCGATGACCTCGCGTCACGGGATCGCCGACGCGGAGCGGCTGGGCGTGACGCCGCGCTCGATGGCGGCTGTTCTCGGAGTGGGGTGACAGGACGCTTACGGGGATATGTTCCGCCAGGCGGTACAAATCCCCGAACCTACCCCGCCCCCGGAGCCCCCGGAGCCCGAAGCCCTACCCCGCCCCCGGAGCCCCCGGAGCCCCGGAGCCCCCCGGAGCCCCCGGACCCGCCGGGGCCAACCGGTCAGCCCACGGCAGCGCCTCCTCCAACTGCTGCGCAAGCGCCAGCAGCGCCGGCTCACCCACCGGCCGGCCGATCAGCTGAATCGCTGTTGGCAGCCCATCCTCGCCCTGGTAGAGCGGCAGCGAGATGGCCGGCAGCCCGGTGACGTTGACAATCGCCGTGTAGGGCGTGAAATGGCCTGAGCGACGGTAGTTGCCCCACGGGTCGGGCCCGCGGCCGTGCACCGTCCCGATCGGCACCGGCCGCTGAGCCAGGGCGGGAGTCAGCACGGCGTCGAACCCGCCCAACCCTCGCACGATCGTCCGTGCCGCTCCTTCCAGCCGGCCCTGCGCACCGAGGAACTCGATCGTGCTCTGCGAGCGCGCGGTCTCCCACATCTCCCACGTCAGCGGCTCCACGTCTGACTCCATCGGCTCACGCCCGGCGATCCGGCCGCCGATCAGCGTGGTCATCGACACCTGGGGCCCGAACGACCGGGTGAAGTCCGGGAGCAGGTCGCCCTCGGGCCACGGTGAGGGGATCTCCTGCACCGAATGCCCGAGGGAGGACAGCAGCTCAGCGGCGTCGCGCACGGCGCGCTCACACTCGGGATCAAGCTCGGCGCCCTCGAGCGGCGGCGCCACCGTCAGGCCGATCCGCAGGGACCCCAGCTCGGACACCGAAGCCACCGCAGCCCCGAACCCCTCGACCGGCGCGGGGGCCCAGTTCGCGTCGCCGAGCTCGTACCCGGCCAGCACGTCAAGCGCGTGCGCGGTGTCGGCCACGGTCCGGGTCAGCACGCCGTCCACGGTGAGGAAGCTCTGGCCGATGTCGGGCCCCGGGGACACGCGCCCGCGGGCCGGCTTACAGCCCACCAGTCCGCAGCACGCCGCCGGGATCCGGGTCGAGCCGCCGCCGTCGTTGCCGTGGGCGATCGGCACCATCCCCGCCGCGACGGCTGCCGCCGACCCGCCGCTTGAGCCTCCCGGCGTGCGATCGAGATCCCAGGGGTTCCGGGTCGGGCCGAAGCGCCTGGATTCCGTGGTCGGCAGGATGCCCATCTCCGGCAGGGCCGTCTTGCCGACGATCACGAACCCGGCCTCGCGCAGCCGCCGGACGACGAACGCGTCGTGTCGGGGCACGAAGTCGCCGAACAGGTCGCTGCACATGGTCAGCGGCATCCCGGCGACCGGGCGGTTGTCCTTGACCGCAATCGGAACCCCCGCGAACGGGCGCTCGTCTCCGGGCGCCACCGCGTCCGCCGCCGCGAGGGCCCCCTCGTGGTCCACGAAGGTGAACGCGTTGACCACCGGCTGGAGCTCGTCGATCCGGCGCAGTGACTCAGACACCAGCTCCCGGGCGCCGAGCTCCCCCGATCGCACCAGAGAGGCCAGCTCGCGCGCCGGGCGGGTCAGCAGGTCGGACACCGCCGCACAGCCTAGCCGCCGACACGAGCTAGCCTTTCCCGCAACCCTTTCGAAATCGCCGCCCCAGGAGCACGATCAGATGAGCGCTACCGCAGAAGTGCAGTCAGGCCTTGAGGGCGTAGTCGCCTTCGCCACCGAGATCGCGGAGCCCGACCGCGAGGGTGGCGCGCTGCGCTATCGGGGGGTGGACATCGAGGAGCTGGTGGGCAATGTCCCGTTTGAGCAGGTGTGGGGCCTGCTCGTCGACGGCCAGCTCGAGCCGGGAATGCCCCCCGCGGAGCCGCACCCGCTGTACGTCCACTCCGGCGATCCGCGGGTCGACGTCCAGTCGGCGCTGGCGATGCTCGCGCCCCAGTGGGGCTTCGGCCAGCTGATCGACATCTCCGACGAGGCGGCCCGGGACAACCTGGCGCGGGCGTCGGTGATGACGCTCTCGTTCGTGGCGCAGGCCGCCCGCGGCGGCGGACAGCCGCCTGTCGCGCAGCGTGACATCGACCAGGCGGGCTCGATCTCTGAGCGCTTCTTGATCCGCTGGCGCGGCGAGGCCGACCCCCGGCACGTGAAGGCGATCGACGCCTACTGGATCTCGGCGGCCGAGCACGGGATGAACGCCTCCACGTTCACCGCGCGCGTGGTGGCGTCGACCGGAGCCGATGTGGCCGCCGCACTCAGCGCCGCCGTGGGCGCGCTCAGCGGGCCGCTGCATGGTGGGGCGCCGTCCCGCGTATTGAAGATGCTCGACGAGGTCGAGGCCGCGGGCGATGCCGAGCGCTACGTCAAGGACCTGCTCGACCGCGGGGAGCGACTGATGGGGTTCGGCCACCGCATCTACCGCGCCGAGGATCCCCGCGCCCGGGTGCTTCGGCGCACGTCGCACGAGATCGGCGCCCGCCGCGTGGAGGCGGCCGAGGCGCTCGAGAAGGCGGCGCTGGCCGAGCTCCAGGCGCGGCGCCCCGATCGCGTGCTGGCCACCAACGTCGAGTTCTGGTCCGCCGTGGTGCTGGACTTCGCCGAGATCCCACCGGAGCTGTTCACGCCGATGTTCACCTGCGCCCGGACGGCCGGCTGGTCGGCGCACATCATGGAGCAGAAGCGTGAGGGCCGGCTGATCAGGCCGACCGCGAAGTACGTCGGTCCCGCGCCGCGGCCCCTGTCAGAGCTGCGCGACTGACCAGGCGGTAGGGGGGCAGCCCGGCAGGGGGGGGGGCCTGTTTCACCCCCAGCCAGCGTCACTCCAACAATC
>JBPCMW010000121.1:0-13406 GCA_051001875.1 Solirubrobacteraceae bacterium
CCGTTGGTCAGCGCCACCCGCTCGAGCCAACCGAGGCGGTGGCCATTGGTCGCCGCGCTGCTTGCCCTGATCGTGGCGGCGGTCGCGGTCGCGCTACTGCTGAACGCGGGCGGCTCGCACTCGCCGACCCGGGCCGCGGGTCGCCCCAGCCACCGCTCCGGGGCCACGCGCCCCGGCTCCCACCGGGCGACGCCTGCGGCGCCCGCGACCGGCACGCCTGCGCCTAAGACGGCAAGCGCCCCCGTCTCGGCGGTCGAGTCCTTCTACAGTCTCGCCGCCTCTCACCACTACGCCGAGGCGTGGGCTCTGGCCGACCCCACGTTCCGCCAGCAGCTGGGCAGCTATCCGAGCTTCCGGGTCCAGCAGACGGGGGACATCTCGATCCGCTTTGACGCCGCGCAGACAGTCAGCCAATCGAGCAGTGCCGCGACGGTGTCCGTGAGGACGACTTCTGTGCGCACCGACGGCACCACGCACTGTGCCGGCACCGTCGAGCTCCGCCCCGGGGCGTCTTCAGGGCGATGGCTGCTGCACCTGATTCACATCAGCTGCGCGTAGCAGCCCCGGGTCATGCCTGCGCGGGCGCGGGCTCAAGGTCAACGCGGTGTCGGCCCGCGACCGCGCGGTCGGCGATCGCCCATCCTGCATAGGAGAGAGAGCCGACGATTCCCGTGGCGGTCAGGATCACTCCGGCAGCTGCCGTGGCGGCGATGCCGTGGGCTCCCAGGACCACGACGGTGGCGGCGGCTCCGAGGCTCGGTCCGATCGGGAGCTGGCCGATCGTGAACATGGCGATCAGCAGCGCTGTGGCGTCGGTGATTGAGACGTTCACCCCGAGCGCGTGGAGGGCCAGCCAATTGCGGGCGATCTGCGCGCACACGGCGAGCAATACGAACAGGATCATCCGATGCCGACCGTGGCGCATCACCCCCAGGCCGCCCCAGAACCCGGTCTGATTACGCTCCGACACGCGTTTCAGCGTCACCAGGATGGCGACCGTTGCTGCGATCGCGATCAACGGCACCCACCAGGGAAGCCCGAGCGGGCTGATCAGCGTGAAAGAGAACACGCCGGCCAGGGTTATCTCCACGGCAATGATCGGCACCTCGGCGAGCAGCAGCGCGGCGACGCGCGGGGAGGAACTCGGGGCCACCCGGCGCAGGCAGGCGATCCGCGCGGCGAGGCCCAGCGATCCGTTCAACACGCTGGCGAGATAGCCGACACCGGCAGCGCGGAACAAGATTCTCCGGGAAACGGTTCCGCCGGCGGCCCGCACACAGACGTGCCACGCCTCACTCCGGGCCAGCAGGGCGAACGTCTGGAGCGCCGCTACCAGCAACAGGGTCAGCAACGGAGCCGAGTGGATAGCCGAGGTGAACTGTTGCCGGCGTCCTGAGAGCACGAGCCCGAGTGCGACGGCAACGACGATCGAGCCGACGATGCTCAGGGCGGCGCGCCGGCGGTATGAGCGCAGCCGCTCTGCGCGCCCTTCTGCGGCGCACGGCTCGGAATCAATGAGTATTGCTGTGCCTCGCGCCCTACGGGGTGCCGGGATCAGATTCCGGCGGCGAGTCCGGGGTCAACCTGGGCACGTCCCCGGCGTCCGCATCGCGCTTGGCCCGACGTTCCGCTGCCTCGCGCTTCAATTCAGCCTGCCGGTTGGCAATCTGCGCGACGTATGCCGCATGGCGTTCGGACGAGCTCTGCCGGTGGTTGGTCGGTCCCGTCGAAATGCTGACTTTGCGCTTGGCGGCCATCACTGTCTCTTTCGTCGTCGTTGATCGTCGAGCCCGTCAGCCGCACCGCGTGTCGGCGCGACACGATGGCGCCACACGAAGTCGTCCACCTGATGGGCCACGCGCGAAACCCAGAGCGCGGGCCATCGGCTGCGCGATCGCTTAGCGAGTTAGCGAACAGCCTGAAGGAGCGATACCACTCACCATAGCTGAAATACGTGTCTAGAAACACCAATCTCGCGTCTATGTTGCCGGGCCGTTCGCCGACGTGGTCGTTCTTGACCAACCACGCCCGGGTGCTGCTCTGCATCGCCCGTGACCCGGCCGTCCGTCTTCGAGACATCGGCGACGCGGTTGGGATCACCGAACGGGCCGCTCATCGCATCGTCCGCGAGCTGGCTGACGCCGGCTACATCTCCCGTGAGCGTGTCGGCCGTCGCAATCGCTACGGGATCCAGCCCGATCTCCCCGATTCCCGACCGGCTCCCGCACGAGCAGAAGCTCGGCGACCTTCTGGCGCTGATCGACCAACGCCACGAATCCGCGGGCGGATGACTCGGCGGATCGAGCTTCAGCTCAGCAAGCCGGCCGGCAGCACGTAGCGCAGCGGCGTCGACTCATGCGTCCGTTCGCCACTGCTTAGCTGGTGGTGAAGACCCCGGGGGGCAACCGCGGCAGCGGTGGCCTCGGGCTTGCCGCCGCGGGCGAGGATCCACGCCACGACCGCGTCGAGGTCACTCCCCTCCGCGAGGATCGCGGCTCGCTCGATGGTGCTACCGCCGGAGGAATTCGTGCGTGAGAGCCGAGTCACCAGAGTGCGGATCTCGTTTTCGTCCATGCCACCGAGCTTAGCCCTCCGGCGCCCGAACGACAACCGCTGCTTGACCTGCACCACCGGTACGCGCCCGCGTCGGGGTAGCCCCTCGACGGCCGCAACAACTATCGAGAACCGGCGGCCCTCGGGCGCGTCCGCTGGGTGACCAGGACGCAGAATCCGACCACGACCGCGGTCACCCAGCCGGTGGCGTCGAGGCGGTCACCGAGCAGCGGGACCGACCAGGCGATGGTCAGCAGCGGCTGGGCGAGCTGAATCTGGCTGGCCTTGGCCACTCCCGCCTCCGCGAGCCCGCGGTACCAGGCGAAGAAGCCGACGAACGTGGAGATGGTGCCGACGTAGGCGAAGCCGAGCAGGGCGGTGGCCCTCGGCGAACCGGGCGCCTGCAGCAGCAGCGCCACGATGGTCATCGGAAGGGCGATAGGGAGCGCCGCCACGAGACCCCACGCCGTCACCTGCCAGCCCGGCACTTCCCGGGTCAGCCGGCCGCCCTCGGCGTAGCCGATCGCGGCCGCGAGGACCGACCCGAGCAGGAGCAGGTCGGCGGGATGCAGGGATCCCGCGCCCCGGGACAGGGCGTAGGCGGTGACGGCAGCCGTGCCGATCAGGCTCGCGGCCCAGAACAGCGGGCCGGGCCGCTCGCCGAGTCGGATCACCGCCACGGTTGCGGTGGCGGCGGGCAACAGCCCGACGACGACGGCAGCGTGGCTGGACGTGGTGTGACGCAACGCGAGCGCGGAGAGCACGCCAAAGCCGACCCCGCAGCCGAGGGCGACGGCGACCAACCCCGGCCAGGTCTCCCGGGCCGGGAGCGGCGCGCGCAGCGCGCGCAGGCAGACGGCCGCGATGGCGGCGGCGATCACCGAGCGGCCGGCCCCGACGAGCAGGGCATTGAACTCCCGCTCGGCCAGCGCCGTGGCCGGGAATGTGAACGAGAAGGCCAGCACGCCGAGCGCCGCCCAGCCGAGGCTGGGAATGCGCTTCACGGTGGCGAGTCCATGGTGCAAGAAAATTGCCGCGCGCCGATGAGTTCTCGCCGCTTGACTGGTCTCAGCATCCGGATCCCCGCCCTGAGCGGACGGTCCGCCGATCGGCTTCCCATAATCGGAACTTGCCAAATGACGCCCCAAACTGCCGCCCGCCCCTCCAGCGCTGACAGCCCCGCAATCGCTGCGCGGTCGCTGCGGCGCACGTTCAAGGGAGGGATCGAGGCGGTCCGGGACATCGACCTGACCGTGTCACGGGGCGAGGTGTTCGGATTCCTCGGTCCCAATGGCGCCGGCAAGACGACGACGGTCAGGATGCTCTGCACCTTGCTCCCTCCGACCGCTGGGAACGCCTCGGTCGCTGGGCTCGATGTGGTCGCCAACGGAGCCGAGGTGAGGCGCCGCATCGGCGTCGCGCTTCAGGAGATCGGTCTTGATCCGGTCCAGACTGGCCGGGAGCTGCTTGAGCTGCAGTGCGGCCTGTACGGCATCACCGGACAGCGCGGGGTCGCCCGCACGACCGAGCTGCTGGAGCTCGTTGGGCTGACCGATGCCGCGGACCGACGGACCAAGACCTACTCGGGCGGGATGAAGCGCCGGCTCGACCTCGCGACCGCCCTCGTGCACTCTCCCGAGGTCCTGTTCCTCGATGAGCCGACCACCGGCCTCGATCCCGCCTCGCGGGTCACCATCTGGAACGAGGTGCGGCGGATCAACGCCGGCGGCGCGACCGTGTTCCTCACCACCCAGTATCTGGAGGAAGCCGATCAGCTCTGCGATCGACTGGCCATCATCGACGGCGGCCAGATCGTGGCTGAGGGCACGCCGGAGCAGCTGAAGGCTGAGATGGGCCATGACGTGGTGTCGGTTTCTCTGGAGAGCGCCGCTGATCTGGGGGCGACGGAGGCCACACTGTCCGGGTTGCCGGGGCTCGAGCGCATCGTGGCTGAGCCGAACGCGCTCGCTCTGTACGTCGAGGATGGAGCCAGTTCGATCGCCGAGGTCGTGCGCCGCCTGGATCGCGATCAGGTGCGTGTCGGCGCCATCTCGGTCTCCCGGCCGTCGCTCGACGACGTGTTCTTGAAGGCCACCGGGCGGCGGCTCGAGGGCCAGGAGCAGCCAGCCCAGCAACCCGAGGCGGCGATCGCGGGATGACGGAGGTTCTGCTTCTCAGCCGGCGAGCGGTACGCGAGGTGGTCCGCTATCCCGATGCCACGATCCCGACGCTGTTCATCCCACTGTTCTTTCTCGTGGTCAACATCGGGCAGGTCTCCAAGACCTTCCCCAGCACCACACCGTTTTTGAAGGGTCAGGGCTACGTTGCGTTTCAGCTGCCGGTTTCGCTGATGTTCGCCGTCGCCACGGCGACGTCGGGTTTGGCCCTGGTCACCGAGATCGATCTCGGCTATTTCGACAAGCTGCCGGTTGCGCCGATACGGAGTTCCTAGCTGATATTCAGTCGCATCGCGGCCGAACTGGTCCGCGGCAGCGCGGCCTCCGCGCTCGTGCTGCTGGTCGGGATTGCTCTCGGCGCACGGGTGCAGACCGGGGTTTTGGGCGCCGTGGTGATAGTGCTGTTGTCGGCGCTGTTCGGCGTGGCGTACGCGGGCTTCGGGATCCTCGTCGCGCTGCGAACGCGCAACGTCCAGGCGACGCAGTCGAGTTTCCTCCTGTTCTTTCCGCTGCTGTTCCTGACCCCGAATTTCGTTCCGTTCGACCGGCTGTCCCCGCTGATGGAGACGCTGGCCCGGATCAACCCGGTCAGCTACGTGATCGTCGGCCTACGCTCGCTCGTCATCGATGGCTGGGACCTGGGGAAGCTCGCGGTCTGTGGGCTGGTGATAGTTGGGATGGGCGTGATCCTCATCGCGCTGTGCCTGCGCGTGATCGCGACCTACGACCGCTGATCCTGGGCGCCCGCCCTGCGGGTAACGTCAACCGACGATGCTCGTCGCCGTCACCGATCACGCGGCCGAGCGATTCCTTCAGCGCGTGCGTGGGACGCTTGATGCCAAGACCGAGATCGCGGCCCGCGTCGCCACCGCGCACGCGGCCGGGCAGGTGCAGCCGGGTGAACGGGGCACGGTGCTGGTCCGCGATCAGCGGCGCCGGGACCTGATCTACGTCTGCCGCCCAGACGCGGGCGAGCTCGTTGTGGTCACGCTCTGGGAGGAGGGGGACGACGCCGCTGTCCCCAGGCGCTTCACCGACGCCCTGCGCCAGGACGACTACCGGCCGCCCACGCGGGGCGACCGGTAGCAGCAGGTGATCTCCGCCGTCAGGCGATATGGAAGATGAAGTCGTACTCGGCGCCGCCGTGGCGTGAGTTGAGGTTCATCTCGCCCCGGGCTGAGCGGTAAGCGCCGGTGCCGCCAGTGATCGCCAGGACGCTGTTCTTCTTGTCGTAGAACGGGCCTTCGACCGTGATCTGCCCGTGCGCGAGAAACGTCGTCCACATGCACTCATAGGTCCCCTCGGCGGGCGAGATCCGCACGCAGAAGCCCTGGTCGTGACCGACCTGCTTCTTGTCGAGGCGGTTGTAGACCTTGTTGTGGAACGTGAGTGTGTTTCCGGTGACGTCCGCGCCGCCGCCGGACGGCACGACGGTGTCAGTGACCGCATGCTCGATCACGTGAACGGTGGAACCGTGCCGCGTCTGACCGACGGCCGTGCCGCCGGTCGCGGCGAGCAGTCCCGCCGTGGTGATCACCGCGCCGGCCAGCAGCGCGGGCGCACGACGTCGAGCTTTACGTGGGCCATGCGATTGGGTTCTCATCGGGCCGAGACTCCTTTGGTCGAATTTGTCCTCAAAGCGCCGGGACCACGATCCTATGCGAGCGATGACGCCTCGGCCAGCCGCGCCTGGAGGAACCGGCGCTCGGCCGGCGCGCCGGCCAGCTCGAGGGCACGTTGGTATGCGGCCCGGGCCTCCGCCCCACGGCCGAGGCGGAGCAGCAGCTCGCCGCGGGTCGAATGCAGGTACTGATATTCCTCCAGCCGAAGCCGGTCGACGATTGCCAGCGCCGCGGCCGGTCCCTGCACATGCGCCACCGCGACGGCACGGTTGAGCTCGACGACCGGGGAACCGGTGAGGCGCACCAGTTCTTCGTAGTGCATCGCGATCTGGCCCCAGTCGACGGAGTCCTCGGTCTGCAGGGCGGCGATCACAGCCTGCAACACGTACGGGCCTGGTGCACGCAACGCGCTTGCGCGTCGCAGAAGCGCCCGTCCCTCGGCCATCTGGCGGCTGTTCCAGCGCCCGCGGTCCTGATCCTCGAGCAGCACGAGGTTTCCCTCGAAGAACCGCGCGGCCCGGCGGGCGTCATGCAGCAGCATCAGCGCGAGCAGCCCGAGCGCCTCTGGCTCGTCCGGCATCAGCCCCGCGAGTACGCGCCCGAGCCGGATCGCTTCGCCGGCAAGGTCCACCCGTCCGCCGTAGCCCTCGTTGAAGATCAGATACACGACGGTCAGAACCGCCATCAGTCGCTCGGGGAGGAGATGGTCCGGAGGGACCGCGAACGGGATCCCCGCACCCTTGATCTTGGCCTTGGCGCGTGAGAGCCGGCGCTTCATCGTCTCCGGGGAGACGAGAAACGCCCTCGCGATCTCATCTGTTTCCAGGCCGCCCAGAGCGCGCAACGTCAGCGCCACCTGCGCCTCGGTGGCCAGCGCTGGGTGGCAGCAGGTGAAGATCAGCTGCAGTCGTTCGTCTTGGATGCTGGTGTCGTCCACAATGTCCTCCGTCGCTTGTGGGGTCCGCAGCAGATGGGTCTTGGAGGCGAGTACGCGGCCACGGCGGAGCCGATCGATCGCTCTGTGGCGCGCGGTCGTGACCAGCCAGGCACCGGGGTTGGCGGGCACGCCATCGCGCTGCCAGCGCTCAGCGGCCACGACGAAGGCCTCCTGGCTGACTTCCTCGGCGAGGTCGAAATCGCCGAGGAAGCCGATCAGAGATGCCAGGACGCGCCCCCACTCCTCGCGGAAGACCTGCTCGATCAGGAATTCATCTCCTGGACCGGACGGACCTCCACGGACCCGCCCATTCGGGCTGCGGGGATCTTTTCGGCGAGGGCGATCGCCGTGTCGAGATCGCCAGCGTCGAGCAGGTAGAAGCCGGCGAAGATCTCCTTGGTGTCCGCGAACGGGCCGTCGGTCGTCAGCGTCTGGCCGTCTCGGACGCGGACCGTGGTCGCAGTCTCGACGCCCTGCAGCTGCTCGCCGCCCACGATTCCGGGCGACTGCGTAATCGCCATGTACTCGCCGTGCACCTGGTGCTGCTCCGCTTCACCGAGCGCCTCGAACGAACCCGGCTCGGTGAAAATCAGCATTGCGTACTTCATCTGGTCCTCCTTTGGAGATCATGTCGTGCATACGACGAACGAGGACGACCGGAGGGGACAGTCTCGTCCGGCTAGGCCGGAGAACCGTCGCGTCCGCTGACGACCTCGAACAGCTTGCTCGTAACGAACCTCGATCTCAAACATGCTCCCAACCCCCCGGTCCGGCACGTCGCACCCAGGAGAGGCTCAGTGATCGTCCGGCTCTTGCTCCAGCACGAAGATCTCGAAGACTCGTGTCGGTCGGAACACGATCTGGCTGTGATAGCCGACGACCGCGCGGCCGGTCAGCTCCGCGACGGCATTCATCGCGGGCTCGCTCACCGTTTCCTGAAACGACAGGCGAAAGCGGCGAACCTCGTTCTCCTTGCCGTCGGCGATCAGGGTCTCCTCGTTGCGCGTCAGGCCGCCCTCGAGGGCGACGAACACGTAGTCGTCGAGGATCCAGGCCTTGGCCGCGGTCGGCCCGCGCCCGTAGTACTGCTTCTTCAATCCCACCATTGCGTTGGCGAGCTCGGTCCGCAACGAGCCGTTCGACGTCTGCGGCGGCCGCTCGCACGCGCTGGCGATCAGCTCCTCGGCGGAGGCCTTCGGTGGTTGGTGACTCATGTGGCCGAACTCCGAGAGCCGGCCTGCGGGCAGCGCGCATACGAACTCCCAAACGAGTGGTCGATGCTTGTTGCACGCTCCGAGGAGCAGAACGTGGAACCGTTCATCTCTTGCATGACCGCCCGTCTGCGCCTCCGCTGGGCGGCGCACGACCTGCTCAACTCAATGTTAACCGCGATACCCCGCGCCTGCGTCAAAGCCGGGCCTCTTTGATGATTGGTTGAGTTCTTCGGCATACGCGCTCTCGGCTGCCATGAGGAAACCCTGTCCGCGTCGGCGCAGGTATAGCGCAGAAACCGCGAGGGACGCAACAAGCGCGAGCACGAGTCCGACGTGCGCGAGCGTGCTAGCGCGGCTGAGGGCGTCACCGAACCAGAAGTATCCGAGACCGTTCACCAGCGCCCACAGCACCGCACTGATCGAAGCGAACGTGGCGAAGCGACCCAGGGGCATGCGGTTGGCTCCGGCCAGGAACGCCGACCAGGTCCGCAGGCCGGTGATGAAACGCCCAAAGAACACCACCTTGCCGCCGTGTTGACGGAATACATACCGGCCAACCATCAGCCGACTCGGCGTCAGGCGGACGTAGCGTCCGTAACGCGTCAGCAGCGTCCAACCGCCCCAGCGTCCGAGCGCGAAGCCTGCGCCACTGCCGGCCGTCGCTCCAACCGCAGCCGCCACGATCACCCCGGTGATCCCCAGCCGCTGGGTGCTGCCCGCGTACAGCGAGGCCACGATCAGCGCTGTCGTCCCCGGCACCGGAACCCCCGAGCTCTGAAGCGCCGTCATCACGAACACGAACAGGTAACCCCAGCGGCCAAGCAGAGAATGGAGCTGGTCACCGCTGAGGAGAATGGCGGCCACCGGCAGCTATCCCTCGTCGGCGGGAGGGAGGTCCTCGCGTCGAGCGATGCCGAGCAGCCGCCCGTCCGGGTCGGTCAGGTCCGCCGTCTTCAGGTCCTTTTGCCGCTCAGCCACGGGCTACACCTTCTACGAGCATGTGCAGGCCGCTGTGCCGAACCCGCCCAGGGGACAATCCAGCATCACGCATCAGCCCGTGGACCTGGCCGGGGGAGCGCTCCCGCCCGCCCTCGCACTGGACCAGCATGTGGAGGTCCACCATCGAGGTGATGGGGTTGGGGCGGTCGCGTTCGAGATGCTGGTCGACCGATACGAGCCGCGAACCGGATGGCATCGTCGCGCGGACCCGTGCAAGCATCCTCCGGCACGCCTCGTCGCTCCAATCATGCAGGATCCACTTCAGGACATAGACGTCCGCCCGGGCGTCGAGCTCTCCGAACAGATCGCCGGGCCTCAGCTCTACCCGCTCGACCAGCCCCTTCGAGCCCAGGAAGCGCCGGCCCTCCTCGAGCACCTCCGGACTGTCGATGAGAATTCCGCGCGCCCCCCGGCGACGTTTGAGGATCGCGGCCAGCAGCGTACCTACCCCGCCCGCGACGTCACAGATCACCCCACGCCGGGGCCACGGATAGGCCCGGGCGAGCGCCGCCACGTCGACGGCGGTCAACTCGCGCATCGCCGCACCGAACCGGGCTCCCTCCTCAGGGTGCTCGGAAAAGTACTCCCAGATCGAGTTGTCGAACGCCCGCCGATGTCCGGAAGGCTCGGGGCCCGCGCGTAGCTGAGGTTCGAGCTGCGCGTAAGCCTGAGCGTTTGCGGGGGCGGCCTGATAGGCGACCCACGCGGAGATCGAGCTGGGATGGTCGCTCCGCAGCGGTGCGCCGAGCCGGGAGAGGCGGACGCCTCGCTGCGGGTCCAGCTGGGCCAACCTCGCTGCGGTTGCCGCGCCGAGCACACGGATCGTCACGTCTTCGTCGAGACCCAGAGACAGCGCCAGTTCACGAGGCTGGCGCCAGCCTTCGCCGAGCGCGTCGGCGAGTCCCGAGGTCACGAGCACACCTGCGAGCTTTGTGCGCTGCATCCCGGCCACCAGATCCCACAGCGCGGCTTCGCTGGGCAGGATCAGGTCGGCCAGATCCAGCAGGCGCCGCCGTAGCCCGAGGCCTGCGCGCATAGCGGCTGGAGGAACCGGAATCGGGGGAAGCGGCACGCCGCGCGAGCATATCGTCGCCAGCCGGCCCCCAGCGACGGTGGTTCGCGAACGGCGGCACGGGTAGCGCTGTCATATGACAACTCAAACCATCGCCCCGCAGGGCGCTTCGCTCGAGGTTCCGCAGCCCGCCGAACCCGCCACTCCGGTGGTGCCCGACGCACCGGTAACCCCAGCCGTTCCGGATCCCGGTACTCCGGCCGCTCCCGAGGAGCCGGCCACCGTGCCTGCCCCGCAGGAGCCGCCGACACCGATCGCTCCCGATCCCCAGCCGGACGTGGAGCCGACGCCGGATCAGGCGCCGACGCCGGCTCAGGGCTGAGCGCCCAGGACCAACTGCGCCAGGCGATCTGGTGTGAGCAGCGGGAGCAGGTGTCCGACCCCCTCCACCACCGACAGTCGTGCCCCGGGTATCTGCGCCGCCAGCTGGCGCGCGGACCGGGGCGCGACCACCCGATCCTCCGAACCCACGACGATCGCCGTTGGAACGGAGATCTCGCCGAGATGTGACTCGAGCGCCGGCAGCTCGGACACGAGCACGCGCTGCTCCGCGACGAACGAGCGCCACGTCAACGGCGAGCGCAGCACGCTCCCGGCCTCCTCCAGGTAGCTCTCCCGAACCCTCAGCTTCGACGCCAAGCGGCGGCGGGGGCGTCTCGCTCGGAGCGTCAGGCCGGTGAGCGCGAGCGTGGTTGCGGCGGCCAGCGGACCAGACAACGGGGCTGCCAGCCACCGATCGACGCGGTTAAGCGAGGCGAGGTTGGCCGACGGCGCGGCCAGCACGAGGGCACTGACGCGCTCAGGATCGTGCGCGGCCAGCCAGCAGGCGACGGCGCCGCCGAAGCTGTGGCCGACGACGGTCGCTCGCTTCAGGCCATGCGCGTCGAGCAACGCGATCGCCGCGCGCGCGTTGCCGGGCAGGTCGGTGGCGGCGCTGCGGCCATCCCAGCCGGGACGATCGGCGGCGATCGTCAGCGTTCTGCCGGCGAGCGCTTCGACGACTCGATACCAGTCGCGAGCGCCGCCTGGCTGTCCGTGCAGCAGCAGGACGGGATCGGGCCGCGGATTCACCCGGCGCTGGCTAGCCGGCGCCGGGTGGCCCGCCGCGTGGATTCTCGCCGACCGGCTGGCCGTCCCGCCCGACGTAGCCGTCCTTGCCACCCGCCACCACGACGACCGCGTCCTGCTCGCCTGCGTTGCGCAGCGAGCGGTGCGTGCGGGCGTCGACTCGGACGATCCCACCCGGCCCGAGCAGGTGGGGGAGACCGTCGCCAAAGCGAAACTCCACTTCTCCTCGGTGGACGAAGTAGGTCTCCTCCTGCTCGTCGTGATAGTGCACGCCGGTCTCATACCCGGGTGGCAGGACCAGCGCGTTGATCCCGAACGCCGTGACGCCGAGCTCGCGGCGGATCTTTCGAAAGCCGTAGCCATCGCCCATCTGATCGAGGCTCGACACCGCATAGCCCTTCGGTTCGGTCATCGTCTGGAACTGTATTCGTCCGCGGCGCGGCGCGCGCGCCAATAGCGTCGCAGGAACTGGCCGGCCACGATCACCATCAGGCCCGCGAAGGAAAGCTTGAGCACGCGCTCAGGCAGGACGTTTGCCAGTCCGACGCCGGCGAGCACGCCGACGGCTGACAGCCCACCGAGCACCATCCCGTCCCTCGCCTCCACGTTCCCGTAGCGGTACTGCCGCGCCGCTCCGACCAGCGCGACCGGGATGATTGCCAGCAGGGAGGTGGCCTCTGCCCTGACCTGGGAGAGCGATACCGCGAGCGTGAGCGCCGGAACGAACAGGATTCCTCCTCCCACCCCGAGCAGCCCACTGACTACGCCGCCGGCCGCGCCCATCACGATCGCAATGATCACGACAGCACCAGGTCGATCGCGACCGCCAACAGCAGCAGCGCGAACAGCAACGAGATCGTCTCCGTGCGCACCCGCTGCTGTGCCCAGGTGCCGAGCAGGACGCCGCCGACCGCCGGCAAGCCGACCAGCAGACCCTTGGCCAGCTCGACGTTTCCGAATGCTCCTTGGGTGATCGTGGCCATCGCGGCGATCACCACGATCGCCGCCAGCGAGGTGCCCGTCGCCGTGCGCTCGTCGTAGCCGAGCCACAGGACCAGCAGCGGCACGATCACCGTCCCCCCGCCGACTCCGAACAATCCGCTGAACAACCCCGCCGCGGTGCCGGTGAACGCGAGCTTGAGTACCCGGGCCCGGGGCATGAGCGGGCATACTAGGAGTCGTGACGTCAACGCTCCTGTCCGACGCGCTCGCGCCGCTCAGAGCCAGGCCGGATCGCTCGGCTGTCCTGCTCGACATCGATGGCACGCTTGCGCCGATCGTCGACCACGCCGCCGACGCCAGCGTGCCCGAGGCGACGCGTCAACTGCTGATCGCGGTTGCCCGGCGATATGCGCTGGTCGCGTGCGTGAGCGGGCGGCGCGCCTCCGAGGCGCGAGCGATGGTCTCGATCGGGACGATCACCTACCTCGGTTCGCACGGTGCCGAGCTGCTGCGAGCGGGGTGGACGGAAGCCCGGCTGGATCCGACGCTCGAGGACTGGGTCCGGCGGATTCACGAGTTCGCCCGGGAAGCCGATACCGCTGACATCCGCCGCCGCTGTGTGCGTTTGGAGGACAAGGGCGCGATCGTAGCCTTTCACTGGCGCGGCGCGCCTGACGAAGAAGCGGCTCGATCAGCGATCGACGCGATCGCCGCCCGGGCGCAGGACGCCGGTCTGCGACCGCACTGGGGGCGCAAAGTGCTCGAGGTTCGCCCGCCCGTGCGGATCGACAAAGGCGCAGGGATCGAGGAGCTGCTCAAGGA
>JBPCMW010000122.1:0-21009 GCA_051001875.1 Solirubrobacteraceae bacterium
GGAGCGTGGTTTGGGTTTTTCCAGGGGGGGCCGGCGGTCCCCCGGGTTGCTGTGTAGCGGGGGGGTCACTACTCTAGCGCGCGATGAACATGCGTACGATCCCTTCTGCGATGAGTTCATCCCAACGGTTCGAACCCCACGCCTCGGACGACGGACGGTCCGCCCTGGCCGACGCCTTGGCCACGGTGGGCGACCGCTGGACGCTGCTGTTGGTGGCCGCGCTGCTCGACGGGCCTCGGCGCTTCGGCGAGCTGCAGGAAGACGTGCCGGGAATCGCGCCGAACGTGCTCACGCAACGGCTGCGTCAGCTCGAGCGCAACACGCTCGTGGTGACGCGGGCCTATTCCGAACGTCCGCCGCGTTTCATCTACGAGCTGAGCGCGGGTGGGCGCGAGCTGGCGGGTGCTCTGCGCCTGCTGGCCGGATGGGGCGCGCGCAACGCCGAGGACTCGGCGGCGCCGCAGCATGCGGTCTGTGGGACCGCGATGGAGGCGCGATGGTGGTGCCCGAGCTGTGAGCGACCCGCCTCCGAGGACGAGGGCGAAGAGCTGCATTTCGCCTGATCCGCCGGCGGCCCACGAGGCCCTGGCCGAAATCTAACCCTCCGGCACGCTTTGGATGAGCCCATCCGGAGAGAATCCACCTGATGCTCCGACTAATTGGTCTGGTCGTCTCGATTGGGCTCGCCGACTCACTGAATCCGACCACGATCGCCCCTGCGCTGTATCTGGCCTCTGGCGAGCACGCGCGCGCCCGTCTGATCCAGTTCACGCTGGGTGTGCTGCTCGTGTACTTCGTCGGCGGGGCGCTGATCGCTCTGGGACCCGGACAGCTGCTCCTGGCGCTGGTGCCGAAACCCGACGCCGAGGACCGTCAGGTGATCGAGATCGTCGTCGGCGTCGCGATGCTGGTGGCCGCGGCGGTGCTGTGGCGAAACCGCGAGAGTCTGTCCAACCGCCGGATGCCGACGCCCTCCGCGCAGGGTAAGTCCAGCGCGATCCTCGGTGCGACGATCACCGCGGTCGAGCTGCCGACCGCCTTTCCCTACTTCGCGGCGATCGCGGCGATCATCGGCTCTGGCCTCGATCCCGCCCGCCAGCTGCTGCTGCTGCTGATTTTCGACCTCTGCTTCGTGCTGCCCCTGGTCCTGATGGTGGTGGCGATGTCGGTGGCCGGGGACCGGGCGGTCCAGGCGCTCAGCCGCGGTCGTGATTTCCTCGAGCGCCGGTGGCCGGTGGTGTTGAGCGTGCTGCTGCTCGTGGCCGGAGTCTTCGTCATCCTGCTCGGCGTCACCGGGTTCGCCGGCCGCGGGCGCGGCCGCTTCGGACGCTTCTTCCGGCACGTTCACCGTCTGATTCACCCGTAGCCCTCGTGACCGTTAGGACCAAGCGCTGCTAGGGCATATTCTGCCCGAGATGAGCGAGGCGACCGGCTTTGAGCCGCAGGCTCTGCAGCTGCTGCTCGACGGCCGCTACGCCGACCTGCGCGAGCAGCTCCGGGAAGTGCTGAAACGGCCGGAGTTCGCTCCGGTCACCGCGCCCACGACGGCCGAATACCGCCGTCAGGTATTCCAGTGGGCGAAGACTCTGGCCGCCGAAGGGCTCACCGCACCGGGATTTCCGGAGGAGTTCGGAGGGCAGGGAGACCCCGGGGCCAACGTGGCCTCGTTCGAGACGCTCGGTTTCGGAGACCTCTCACTGCTGGTCAAGTTCGGGGTTCAGTTCGGGCTCTGGGGTGGCGCGATCCAGCAACTGGGAACCCGCCGTCATCACGAGCGGTATCTGAAGCCGACAGCGACGCTCGATCTGCCCGGCTGCTTTGCCATGACCGAAGCCGGCCACGGATCGAATGTCCAGCTGCTGCAGACCACCGCTACGTATGACCCTCGGCAACAGGAATTCGTGATCGAGACGCCGGTCGAGGAGGCGCGCAAGGAGTACATCGGGAACGCCGCGTGCCACGGCCGGATGGCCGCCGTGTTCGCGCAGCTGTTCGTCGACGAGGAGTGTCACGGCGTGCACTGCTTCGCGGTTCCGATCCGCGACGAGAACGACCGGGTGTGCGAGGGGGTCCGGATCGAGGACGCCGGTGAGAAGATGGGCCTCAACGGCGTCGACAACGGGACCATCTACTTCCGCCAGGTACGCGTCCCGCGGGAGGCATTGCTCAACCAGTACGGCGACGTCTCCGCCGATGGACGCTACTCAAGCCCGATCGAGGACGCGAACAAGCGCTTTTTCACGATGCTCAGCACGCTTGTCCAAGGGCGCGTGTGCATCGCTGCGGCCTCGGTCAGCGCAGCCAAGAGCGCGCTGACGATTGCTGTTCGCTACGGCCTGCACCGCAAGCAGTTCGGACCGCCGGACGAGGACGAGGTCGCGATCCTCGACTACCGCACCCATCAGCGCCGCCTGATGCCATTGCTGGCCAAGACCTATGGGCTGCACTTCGCCCAGCAGCAGTTGCTGGAGAAGTTCGACGCGGTGATGAGCGCGGACGATCCCTCCGACCGCGATCGGCGCGAGCTGGAGTCGCTGGCCGCCGGACTCAAGGCGACGGCAAGCTGGCACGCGACCGCCTCGATCCAGACCTGTCGCGAGTGTTGCGGCGGCGCCGGGTACATGTCGGTGAATCGGTTCGCCGCGCTGAAGGCCGACACGGACATCTTCACCACCTTCGAGGGGGACAACACGGTGCTGATGATGCTGGCGGCGAAGGGCCTGCTGACCGACTACAAGGACCAGTTCGGCGATCTGGATCCCCGTGAGATGGTGACCTTCGTGGCTGGTCAGGTCGTGGAGACGGTGGTCGAGCGCTTGTTCGCGCGCAAGATCGTGCAGGTGATCAGCGACGCGGTGCCGACTCGGGACGAGCACCGAGACCTGCTCGATCGCGATTATCAGCTCGAATTGTTCCGCTGGCGCGAGGGGCACATCACCGCGTCGGTGGCTCAGCGCTTCAGGCGCGGGCTGGACCAGGGCTTCGATCCGTTCGAGGTGTTCCGGGCCGTCCAGGATCACGCCGTCGGCGCCGCCCGAGCGCACCTCGCCACCGTGCTCCTAGAGGCGTTCAACGAGGCGATCGAGAACTGCCCGGACGAGGCTGTCACCGCCGCGCTGCACCAGCTCTGCGACCTCTACGCGTTGCACAACGTCGAGAGTGACAAGGGCTTCTTCCAAGAGCACGGTCGCCTCGCCTCGCCCATCTGCAAGCAGATCACCCGTGAGGTCAACCGCCTCTGCAACGACGTCCGCCAGCACGCGGGCGAGCTCGTCGACGCGTTCGGAATCCCCGATCAGGTGCTGGCTGCGCCGATCGGTCTCCGGGACGCCTCGTCGGTCGGCATCAGTAGCTCCGCGCCGGCCTAACCTGACGGATCGCCGGCGGTCCGCGCGTTGCGGACAAGCTTCCGCATCCCGCCCAGCCAACGGTCCGGCTGGGATGCCTTGAGCGCCATGTGCGACGCGACGGCCTGGTGGGGCAGGATCAGGAAGCGCTCGTCCCGGATCCCCGCCACCGCGATCTCGGCGACCTCGGAGGGTTCGAGCACGTCGTCAGCCAGCAGCGCCGCCGCGCCGACCGGGTCCTCGAGCGCGAGCTCGAGCATCGGGGTGCGCACCCCCTGCGGGCACAGACACGAAACCTTGACGCCGGCGTCGCCGTAGGTGATCGCCAGCCACTCCGCGACCGCCACCGCCGCATGCTTGGTGACGGAGTAGGCGAGCGCCGAGACCTGGGTGAGCAGGCCGGCCGCCGACGCGGTGTTGAGCAGATAGCCCTCGCCTCGTTCGACCATCTCGGGCACCAGCGCGCGCGCCGCCCAGACGTGCGCCATGACGTTGATCTGCCACGTCTGTTGCCACTCTTCGTCGCTGGCCTCGGGTCCACCACCGGGACCCGGCACGCCGGCGTTGGAGCAGAACAGGTCGATCGGCCCCCCTGCCTCACTGGCCTGCTCGACCAGCGCGCGGATCTCAGCCTCGCTGCTGACATCGGTTCGCACGGCCAGAGCGCCAAGCGCTTGCGCCACCTCCTGGACCTTGGTCAGGTTCAGGTCCGCGAGGACCAGCGAGCTCGGGCGCTCTTCCGCGATCCGCTCGGCCAGTGCCCGGCCGATGCCGCTTCCGGCCCCGGTGATGACAACGTTGCGACCCTCGAGCTCCATCAGCGCAGCCTATTCGGTAACGGCCCCAGCAGCCCGCGGATTCGACCGGCCACCGCGGTGGTGCGGTCGTACGAGGCGTGGAGGCTCGCCAGCGGTGCCTGATGGCGCCGCAGCGCATCGCCGACCGGCAGGACCGTGTAGTCCGGGTGCCGATCCCAGGTCGGCAGGTACGTGATCCCACGCAGCGTGGAGCTCCGACCGCTCACGGAGATGTGCAGGAACACCAGCATCCCGTCCTGGGTCTGCACCGGACAGCAGGCCGCCGATTGATTCGACAGCAGCTGGCCCTCCCCGAACACCACCAGCTTGCCGCCGACGCGCTCGATCGGCTGGACGATGTGCACGTGCTGGCCGACAATCGCCGTGATGTCGTGATCCCCCACCAGTGCCCGCGCCGTCGCGAGCTGGAACGCGCTGGGCGAGGACTGGAACTCCTGGCCCCAGTGGAAGTTCACGATCACCACCCGTGCACCGCGCTGCCGCGCGAGCCTCGCGGCCTGACGCACGGCGCGGACGCTGGCCAGATTCACCGACCACGGATGCGGGGGCGGGATCCCGTTCGTCATCTCCGTGTAGGCGAGGAACGCGATCCGGACGCCCTTGATCGTGACCATCAGGGTGCGGGCCTGAGCGGCCGGCGAGCCGAAGGAACCCGTGTGCAACACGCCGGCACGGTCGAGCGCCGTTCCCGTCTGATCGATCCCGTACTGCCCCTGGTCAACCGAGTGGTTGGACGCCGTGTCACAGATCCTCCACCCGGTCCGGCGGATCGCACGGGCGAGCTGGGTCGGGGTATTGAACACCGGATAGCCCTGCGGCGGACGAGGCGTCATCGGCGTCTCCACATGGCAGATCGCCAGATCGGCGCGCCGTATGTACGGGGCAATCTCCCGCAGCATCGGGGCAAAGTCATAGCTGCCGTGCCCGTACCGCAGGGCCTGCTGCCACACCGGTCCGTGGATCAGCAGGTCGCCGTTGACCTCGATCGTCAACTCGACCGGGCGCGGCTTGGGCCGGACCGGTTGCGCCCCGGCCAGTGAGTTCACCGTCAGCGCCAGCAGGGCAGCGCCCACGGCCAGAATCAAGCCGCGCAACCACGCCCGCGAAGGCAACGTCTCCACGGCGGTTTCATACCCGATCGAGAGCTATTGGTTTCACTTTCTCGACCACGTCCGGGATTACGCCCCGACCGCCCCGTCGTCCTCGCGAGCGGCACGGCAGCGCTCGCTGCGGATGATCAGCAGCACCGCCCCGATCACGAACAGGACCGGACCTCCGAACAGCGGCAGGTCGACCAGCAGGTGGGACGCGCAGGCGACGAGACCGGTCATCGTCCCGCTCCCGCGGCAACCACCCCGGACTGAGCTCGGCGTCGTCCGCGCCGGCGGCCGGCCGCCGCGCCGCGTCGATCCGGCGGCGAGTCGCCGGTGGTCGCGCCGGCGACCCGGTTCCGTCCCCACCCGATGATGGCCAGCAGGACTACGATGATGGCAAGGACGAGGCCGCTGGCCGTGCTCCAGAGCCAGCCGGCCACGTTCCGCTTGCGCTCGCGCTGCATCAAGATCGTGTCGCTGATCACCGCTCGGGTGACGACCGAGCGGGTGGGGATGCCGGCCACCGGTATGGCGGGGTCAGCGGGCAGATACACGGGGACGTCCCCGCGGACGCGCCCCTGCTGCATCCGGATCAACGATTTCCAGGATCCCGAGAGCGGTAGCGGGGTCACGGTTCGATAGACGCCGGGGCCGACCCGTCTGAGCATCGACACGATGCTCTTGGTGTGCCCCTGCCAGGACAGTTGCTGGACGTAGTCGGGGTTGCTCACGACCGACGCCGGATGGAACGTGACCGTGGCCAGCGCGCGGGCACCGACGGCGCGATCCAGCGCCACGGAGCCACTCGCCCCCAGGGGCGCGTGCGTCGGCAGGCAGAACGCGAGGATCGCCGCGAAGCCGACCGCTCCGACGGCACCGGGCACCCACCGCCGCGAGCCGGCGAGCGACAGGCGCCCGGGAGCGAGCGAGGAGGCTACGAACGCGCCCACCGCCGCGCCGCAGAGGGCCGCCACGACTCCGACGGCGATGGCGGACGGAACGAAATGCGCCGGCCAGGGGATTGGCATCCAGAGGTGGGTCCACGCCCATTCGCCAAGCGTCCCCACCGTGCCCACCAGCACCGCGGCCAGTGCGGCAAATGCTCCGATCCGCCGGGGCGAGATGATCAGCGCCGCGAGCTCGACGCAGAGCGCGGCCGGGATGTAGGTCGAGAAGTGAGGCGTCGACTCGCCCGCCAGCGGACCGACGAAGAGGACGAACGCGCCGCTCACGACGAGGTTGAACGCGGCCGCGCCGAGCGCACCGCCCCGTCCGGTCACGGCGCGCCCGAAGACCAGCGCCAGCGTGGCGGTGAAGGCCAGCAGGGCCGGCTGGAAGAGCAGGTTGTACTGGGGTACGCCGAAGCCGAATTCGGCCTGGTAGATGGTCAGCCCTGCGAGCACACCACCGGCGCCGGACAGGGCGATCGCGCGGGCTCCCCACCGCGCCGTGCGACCTGGACGAGCCGCGGTCCCGGTGGGCGAAGCGACGCCGGCGGCCGCCCGCCCCTCGAGCAGCAGGCCGAGGATCGTCGGGATCATCAGCTGCCCGCCCGTCAGCATGATCAGGTGCGTCGGTCCCCAGAGGGTCACGTCCTGGCCGAAGGTCGCGTGCCAGATGTCGTCGAGCGGGAACCCGATCAGGGCGAAGCCGCCGCAGGCCATCATCACCAGGCCGCTGGTGGGCACTGTCCACGTCGAACTCAAGCGCACGCCGGTGCGGGCGGCCTCCGAGGCTCGGGCCATGACCAGGGCGAGCCAGCCGGAAGCGAAGATCCCGAACAGCCCGATCAGGATCGGATAGTGGGCGGGAGTGCCGAACGGTCCCGGGTCACGGCCGCGATCGATGTGAACCGCGACGTCCCAATAGAAGCCCGCACCCGCCAGCACCAGCGAACCCGTGGCGAGGGCGACCGGCAGCGCCGCCCAGGCCGGTACGCGGAGGAGCCAGGTGAACGGCAGCGCCAGCGTGTCGAGCATCCGCGTTCGCCCGGCCCGGTAGCGCATACCGATCACCAGCAGCGCAGCGGTAAGCAGCAGGCCGGCGACGGTCGCGCCGATCACCTGGCCCAGCGGAGCCCCGCCGGCGGGCGGAGGACTGGTGGCCGCGGTCAGCGCTAACAGGTTCATGCCATCACCTCGACTCGGTCGGGAGCCGGCCGGCGGGCCGGCTCGAATCGATACTCGTCCTCGCGCACGCGGCGAAGCGAGCGCCAGAACGACGACGACGGCCCCGGATAGAGCGTGCGGTTGACGCCGTTGTCGTCGAGGTACCAGCTGTCGCAGCCGCCCGTAAGCCAGACCGTCCGCTGCATGCACTTCTGTAGCCAGCGGTTGTAGTCGGCCTGAGCCTCCACCGTCGGCTCGATCGTCCCCGCACCGCGCTCGCGCAACGTGCGCAGCATCTGCAGCACGTAGTGAATCTGGGCCTCGATCATGTAGACCTGCGAGGTGCTGCCGGTGCCGGTGTTCGGCCCGGAGAGCAGCGCAAGGTTCGGGAAACCCGACACGGTCGTCCCGCGGTGCGCCTCGATCCCGCCGGCCCACGCCTCGGTCAGCGTGATCCCGTCGCGACCCCGGATATCGAGATGCGCGAACACCTCTTCGATCCGGAAGCCGGTGCTGCACACGAGCACGTCGAACGGGTGCTGTGCGCCGGCGGCGCTGATGGCTCCCGCCGGCGTGATGCGCTCAATCCCGCCGGTGACGAGCTCGACGTTGTCGCGTGCCAGCGCGGGGTAGTAGTCGTTCGAAACCAGGATCCGCTTGCAGCCCAGTCGGTACGCGGGCTCCACCGCCTCCCGTAGCTCCGGATCCGAGATCGCGCGGCGCAGGTGCCGGCGAGCCCAGACTTCACCGATCGCCATCAGCCGCGGATAGCGCGTGATCGCGATGCCGACGCCCTCGGTGATGGCAAAGATCGCTCCGCGCACTGCGCGCTGGGTGATCGGCACCTTCGCGTACAGCCGCTGCTCGGACCGGGGAATCCGCCGGTCGGCCTTGGGCACCACCCACGGCGGTGTCCGCTGGAACACTGTGACCTGGTCGACGATCGTGGCCACGCGGGGAATCAGCTGAATCGCGCTGGCGCCCGTACCGATCACGCCCACGCGACGGCCCTTCAGCGGCACGGAGTGATCCCACTGCGCGGAGTGGAACACGGGGCCGTCGAAGTCCTCCAGCCCCTCAATGTCCGGGAACGAGGGCCGGTTGAGCCCGCCGAACCCGCCGACGACGAAGCGGGCCCACAGGGCCGGCTCACCGTCGACATCGATCTCCCACTGCTGGCGCTCAGCGTCCCAGCGCCCGCCGGTCACGTCGGCGCCGAGGCGCAGATGCCCACGCACCCCGAAGCGGTCGGCACAGTCCTTAAGGTAGCGGCGGATCTCCTCGCTGCGCGCGTACATGTGCGACCAGTTCGGGTTCGGCGCGAACGAGTACGAATACAGCGGCGTGGGGACGTCGCAGGCGCATCCGGGGTAGTGGTTGTCGCGCCAGGTGCCGCCGAGCTCATCGCCTCGCTCCAGGACCACGAAATCGTCGCTTCCAGAGCACTTGAGCTCGATTGCCATCCCCAACCCGGCAAAGCCGGAACCGACGATCGCGACCTCGTATTCGGGCAGCATCAGACGCGCCCCGCCAACGTGTCCTCGGGCGCCAACGTGTCCTCGGGCGCCGGCATGTCCTCTGACGCCGGCGTCTCGATCAGCGCCAGCGCCTGCTCCACCTTGCGGCTACGAGCGACCCGTGCCTCGGTCAGCGGCTGCAGCCACCCGCGGGAGGCCAGCGCCAAGCCCACGTAACGGGGCGCCCAGACCCGCGCTCGCCGGCCCCGGATGCCACGCTCGATCGCGTCCACGGCCCGATCCACCGGCACCGGGCGCCGCACGAAGCTCGGCAGCAGCGGCAGCATCGCCGTCGTCGAAGGATGCGCGAAGGCGTCCCGGACCATGTCTGTGTCGATGAAGCCGAAGTACGCACAGCCCACCCCCACTCCGCGCGTAGCCAGCTCGCCGCGCAGGCTGTTCGAAAGCCCTTCGACGCCCGCTTTGGACGCCGCGTAGCTGGTCATCAGCGGTGCGTGCGAGGCGGCGGCCAGCGAGGCCACGTTGAGCAGGTAGCCACGAGAGGAGAGCAGGTGCGGCAGGACGACGTGGTCGGTCCGCAGGACTCCGAGGAGATTGATCTCGAGCTCGCGCTCCAGCACATCGAGCGGCGTCTTCTCGAACGCGCCGATGTAGTGCACCCCGGCGTTGGCGACGGCCACATCGATCCGGCCGAAGCGCCCCACCACGCCGTCCACCGCCTCCTGCAGGGCTTGAACATCCGTAACGTCCGCCTCGAACCAGGCCGCCCGCTCCTCCCCCAGCTCGGCCGCGAGCGCGGACAGCCGGTCCGGCTCCAGCCCGACAAGCGCGAGCTTGGCGCCGCTGGCATGCAGGCGGCGTGCGGTCATCTCGCCGATGCCTCGCGCGGCTCCGGTGACCAGCACCACCTTGTCGTCCGCCCAACCATCGTGCATACGCGCCTCCAGTCGCCGAGCGTTTTGCGTTGTAACACCTCTGTAGCTACATACACGTTACATCAATCTGGGTGACGCGCAAGCCCCCCTTCGTGCAAGGCTTGCGTTGTGAGCACCTCATCCCCGCGAACCCCGCGCCTGGCCCCGGAGGTTCGGCGCCGCCAGCTTCTCGACGCCGCACTCGATGTGCTCGCCGAGGGCGGCTTCGATGCGGTCACCGTCGAGGCGGTGGCCCATCGCGCTGGGGTGACCAGGCCAGTGGTCTACGACCTGTTCGGCGACCTTCAGGGCCTGATGCTGGCGCTGATCGACCGCGAGGAGATGACCGCGCTGGCGCCCCTGCTGGCGATCGTCGGCGGCGAACCCGGGGATGTCGACCCCGAGCGGTTCCTGGTCGACGCGATCCTGGCCTTCCTGCGGGCGGTCAAGGCCAACCCGCGGACCTGGCGATTCGTGCTCATGCCCCCCCGCGGGAGCTCGGGCGAGCTGCGCGAGCGGATCCAGCGCAGCCGCCGCCTCGTCGCCGAGCGGGTAAGTGCCCTGCTGGACTGGGGAATCGCACGGCGCGGTGGCCCGCCTGGCCTGGATCACCCGCTCGCGGCGCGGTTGATCGTGGCGGCCGGTGAGGACGCGGCGCGCCTGATGCTCGCCCATCCGCGCCGGTTTCCGCCCGAGCGCCTGTCGGGCCTGACCCGTGATCTGCTGTCGCTCCTGCCCACCGACGCGCGGCCGCGCGGCACGCCCCCACCGACGCTGCAGGGCCCGGCGGCCACCGACGCGCCCCCGGTCCAATCCCCGCCCACCATGAGCCGAATGCCGCGTGCGCAGCGGCGTGAGCAGCTGCTCGACGTAACGCTGGCGCTACTGGCGCAGGAGGGCTTCGATGCGCTCAGCGTGGAGTCGGTGGCGCGGCGGGCCGGGGTCAACCGGGTGGTGGTGTACCGAAGCTTTGCCAACGTCCAGGTCCTGCTCGTGTCGTTGCTGCGCCGCGAGGACGCCCGCACGCGCAGGGTCCTCGACGAACTGCTGCCCACCTCCCCCGAGGGACGGACCCCGGCCCAGTTGCTCGGCGACGCGCTGGCCGGGTTTCTCAGCGCCGTGGTCGATCAGCCGCAGACCTGGCGCGTAGCCCTGCTGCGCCCCGAGAGCGCACCGCTCGCGCTGCAGAAGCTGGTCAACCGCCGCCGCTCGCAGCTGGCGCGCCGGCTCGAGCCGCTGGTGCGCTGGGGCCTGTCCGGCTTGGGCGAGGCTCCGGCCGCACCGGATATCGAGATCCTGGCCCGCATGCTCCTGTCGATCGGCGAGGAGCAGGGCCGGCTGGCGCTGGAGGACCCGGACTTCCCGCCGGAGCGGCTGCTCGCGTCCAGCTGGACGCTGCTCGATGCCCTGCCGCTGGGTGGCTGACGTCGTGTTTGTATAGGCTCCGACGGATGGAAGCCATCGATCAGCTGCTGGCCAACAACGAGCGGTTCTCGAGCCAACAACCCCCCGCCCCCCCATCGGCCGAGCCTCGGCTGAAGGTTGCGGTCCTCGCCTGCATGGATGCGCGGATCGACGTCTTCTCGGCGCTCGGCCTGGCCAGCGGCGAGGCGCACGTTCTGCGCAACGCGGGCGCAACCGTCAACGACGAGGTGATCCGCTCGCTGGCCGTCTCACAGCGCCGGCTGGGCACCACCGACGTGATGCTGATCAGCCATACCGGGTGCGGCATGCAGACGCTCGACGAGCGCGAGTTCAGCGCTGAGCTCGAGCACGACGCGGGCATGCCACCCTCATTCGCGATCGAGTCCTTCAGCGATCTCGACACCCACGTGCGTCAGTCGATCGTGCGCGTCCGCGAGTCTCCGTTCCTGCTCCACCGCGACCGGGTACGGGGATTCGTCTACGAGCTTGAGAGCCACCGACTGCGTGAGGTCTACGCCACGCGGTAGCGCTCGAGCGCCTCCCGACGGGCCGCGAGATGATCGACGATCGGGGCTGGGTAGTCGCGTCCGATGACACAACCGCATTCGGATTGGGCTTCCTCGGACATCGTCCAGGGCTCGGCCAGGAAGCGGTCGGGAACCGGCGCGAGCTCCGGCACGTACCGGCGCACGTAGGCGCCTTCAGGATCAAAGCGCTCCTGGTGACGGGCCGGATTGTAGATCCGGCGAAACGCAGGCTGGGGGTCCACCCCGACGGAGGCGATCCACTGCCAGTTCCCGTTGTTGTTCGCCTCGTCGCCGTCGATCAGCCAGCGCATGAACCAGCGCTCGCCCCAGCGCCAGTCGATGCCGAGATCCTTGGTCAGGAACGAACCCACCACCAGACGTACCCGGTTGTGCATCCACCCTTCGCGCTGGAGCTGCCGCATGCCGGCGTCGACCAGGGGGTATCCGGTGCGTCCGTCGCACCAGGCCTGAAAGCGCTTCTCGGCGTGGCTCCAGCGGATCGAGCCGCGGTAGCGTGGCTGGAACTCCGACCGGGCGTTGCCGGGATGGCTGTGCAGCACCTGGGCATAGAAGTCGCGCCAGCAGAGTTGGCGGCGAACGGCCTCGGGACCGCCGCCGCCGGCGCCCAGCCGATGCTCGATCTCCCTTGGCGAGAGGCAGCCGAAATGCAGATACGGAGACAGCCGAGACGTGCCGTCCTGCGCAGGCAGATCGTTCCGCTGGTCGTAACGGGCCGCGCCCCCGGCCAGGAACCGGTCGAGCGCCTCGCGCGCCGGTCGCTCGCCGCCCCGGGCCGGCTGGGGCACTTCTGGGCTCAGCCCCAGGTCGTCGAGCCGCGGAATTCGCCCGACCGACACCGCCCGCCCCACCGCGGGCAGCGAGTCCGGCACGGGGAGAACCGGCCGGCGCGGCGCCTGCAGCCAGGACCGCAGGTATGGGGTGAACACCGTGTACGGACGACCCGCCCCGGTCTTGATCGCCGCCGGGCGGTCCACGACGAACACCCCCTGGGTGCGGGCAGACCGCGACGCCACCGCTGCGCATGGCGTCCTGCACGCGGCGATCGCGGGCCCGCGCGAACGGTCCGGCGTCGACGCTGAAGTGCACCGAGCCAGCCCGGAGCTCCTGGGCGAGCGCCGGCAGCTCGCGCTCGGGGGACCCCGCCCGGACGACCAGGCGACTGCCGAGAGCGCGCAGCGAGCGGTCGCGATCGGTCAGCGCCTCGAGCATGAACTGCGTCCGGGAGGCGGATCGGTGCCGGCCGTGGAGCAGCCGGTCGTCGATGCAGAACACCGGAACCACGGGGTCCCCTGTTTCCAGCGCCGCGTGCAGCGCCGGATGATCATGGACGCGCAGGTCGCGCCGCAGCCAGAGCATGGCGGTCATCCGCGCATTGCTACCGGAGCGTGCTCGATCAGGCGCCGGACGGCAGCGTGGCGAAAATCGAAGACCCGGGCCAGATCCCGGCGCACGAAGGCCGCGTGCGCGAGCGCGCCGAGGAAACCGAGGGGGATCTGGTAGCGAACCCGGTCGCGCACCAGCGTCCCGTCGGGGTGCTCAGCGAACTCGTGGGTGTGATGCCACAGGCGGTACGGACCGCACAGCTGGCGGTCCACGAACCTACGGCCGGGCTCCCATTCTTCGATCAGCGAGACCCACCGCAACGGGACGCCGTGCAGGCGCAGCCGGTACTCGATCACGGTGCCGCCGTGTACGGGAATCGGCTCCGGAGTGAGAACCTCGAAGCGCAGCCACGGCGGGGTCAGCGACTCGAGGTTGCGCGCCGCCGAAAAGAAGTCGAATACCGCATCCAGTGGCGCCCGCACGATCTGCTCGCGCTCGAGTACGTACGTCCTCATGTCCGATCGAGGACATCGCGCAGCGCCGGCTCGAGCTCAGGGTGCACGAACTCGTAGCCGAGCTCGTGCAGACGCGCAGGCACCACCCGGGCGCCCGTCGTCACGATCGACGCCATCTCGCCATAGAGGACCTGCAGAGCCAACCCCGGCACGGGCAGGAACGCAGGCCGGTGAAGCACATGGCCCAGGACTCGCGAGAGCTCACCGTTGGTCGCTGAGCTGGGCGCGGTCAGGTTGACCGGGCCGCTGGCCTGGCCATCGTCAGCACACCTGAGCAGGGCGCCGACTACATCATCGAGATGGATCCACGGGACGTACTGCCGCCCGCCGGCCACCGGGCCGCCCACCCCGAGCCGAAACGGCGGCAACATCTTCGCCAGCGCCCCGCCGCCCTTGGCCAGGGAGACTCCGGTCCGCGGAAGCGCCACGCGCAGCCCAGCCTGCTCAGCCGTCCGCGCCTCGGCTTCCCAGGCGGCCGTGACCTCGGCGAGGAAGTCGATCCCGGGCGCCGCCTGCTCGTCGATCGCCTCCTGCCCTCGGGGCCCGTAAAAGCCCGTTGCGGACTGCGACACCAGCACCGTCGGCCGGCGCTCCTGCTCGATCGCGGCAAGCGTGCTCACGAGCGCCCGCGTGCTCAGGACACGGGAGTCACGGATCTTCTGCTTCGCGTCGGCACTCCAACGCTGAGCGACCGGCTCGCCGAGCAGATGCAGCACCGCATCGGCATGTTCCAGCGCGGCCGTGGGCGGCGGGTCGCTGAGGGGGTCAGGCCACGCGTGGACCTCGATCTGATCCCCGAGCTGTGCCTGCGCCCGCTCGCGGTTGCGGGACAGCGCGATGACGTGATCGCCTCGCGCGGTGGCCGCCCGCACCACGGCACTTCCGATCAGGCCGGTGGCACCGGTGATGGCGATTCTCATCATCTAACTATAACTCGGTGTTGAGTTTTATGCGACACTCTGTGTAGGTTTCTCCCGGACCTGCGTCCGAAGGAGCACTCCGGCGCCGCGCGGTGATGCTCGAGCCGTGTCACCAGCTCACGTTCGGGCACGAACGGCTCCTGCCTAGGTTCACCGCTGTGCGGGTATGGGAACCGCATGCCCGAAATCAACCTGAACTGGAACTCCGCCAAGGTCAAGGACGCCAAGCTCACCGTCGAGCTCGACGGTGAGGCCTCCTCGGAGTGGAAGCACAGTTTCGACGACACCGTCCGTCTGCTCGGCGGCGGCGAATGGGGAAGCGTGCGGGTCAAGAAGCAGACCGTCCGCGTGGAGCATGTCGCTCCCGGCGGGGAGGACAAGCTCCGCTTCTTTCTCGACAGCGTGGTCGAGCAGGCGAACGCCAGCCAGCGGCCTCCGGATGAGCCCGAGCAGGCGTCCGATGACGACGCGGCAACCGGCGTCGACGGGGAGATGACCGAGCGCTTTCGCTCGTTCTCCAGCGAGGAAGAGGAGCAGTCAGCCTGAGCCGGGCGACAGGTGGCGAACCTCGATCACGCCCTCCCGGTCACGGACCTGGAACGTCGGTTGCGCGGCCGTCGCCGGGCCCCCCTTGACCGAGCCGTCGCGCAGGTCGAAGCGAGACCCGTGACAGGCGCAGACGATTTCCGCGCCGTCGAGCTCACCTTCGCTGAGCGAGCAGCCGCGATGCGAGCAGCGATCGTGAATCGCGTAGATCAGCTCATCGTCCTTGACCAGCAGCACCGGGGTGTCCCCGACCACGACCCGCGTCGGGCGCCCCGGTTGCAGTTGGGCCCCATCCGCGGCCGGGATCCAGTCGGGCGACCCCGGATCGAAGACCGTCTGATCGGGGCCGATGCCTCGGCTCAGCGTCAGGTGTCCGCCGAGGTAACCGCCGAGCCCCATCACAGACCAGCCGATGCTCCCGAGGATCACTCCCCTGCCGCGCGCACCTCGCCGGCGGGCCACCAGCGATGCCGCGTACAACCCCAGGGCCAGCGCGTTGCTGCTCGCGTGGACCAGACCGGCGCGCCGGACGGCATCGTCCACGGGCTCTGCGTCAGCCCAGTCGTTGGCACCGGTCAGGGCCGTCGGGCCGTACGCAGCGATCCCGACGGCGATCAGCCGCTCGCTGGCCGCGCCGAGTTCCTCCCCGCCGAGCAGATCCAGCAGCGTCGCGCTGGTGAAGCTCCCAATCACGACGTCGGTCAGCATCGGATGCACCGCGTGGCCGAGCCACGTGCCGCTCAGCGCGTCCTTGAGCTTCCCACGGGACAGCAGGTTCCGCACGGTCTTGGCCGCGGGCTTGGCGATCGTGTCGAGAAAGCCAGCGGTCTCGACTGCGCGCACGATTGGTTCCAGCGGTGTCAGCTGCCGACGCATTACGCCTGAGGGGCTCACATGGCTTCCATACCCCGGCCGGGCGGCCGCTAATCGCCCCGCCCCGCCCCGCCCCGCCCAGGCTTAGGATCTGTCCGTGCCCGAACCCGCGCGGTGGACGGCTGCGATCAAGCTGACCGGGGCCGGAGGGGAGCCGGTCGACTTTGCGCGGACGCTGCTCTCCCACGGCGTGGCGGATCTCCCGCCCAACGTGATCAGGGCAGACGGCTCGCGCCTGCAGACCGTGCTACCGGCCGCAGGCCGAGCGTGGGTCGTACAACTCACCGCGCCTCGCTCCGGACGCGCCGTCGCCGGGACGCCGGGCGGCGCCACCTCGCCGTCCGGCGCAGCCGGGGAATCGCTGCTCGCCCAGCTGCGGCTGATGTTGCGACTCGACGAGGACCTCAGCCCGTTCTATCGCCTCGCCGACGCGGATCCGGCGCTCGCCTGGGTCGGCGGCGGGGCAGGCCGGATGTTGCGCAGCCCGACCGTATTCGAGGAAGTCGTCAAGACGATCTGCACGACTAACTGCGCGTGGTCTGGAACTCAGCGCATGGTCGGGGCACTCGTGGGCGAGCTGGGTAGACCGGCCGAGGGAGCTCCGGCGCTACGGGCGTTCCCCACCCCCCAGGCGATGGCAGAGGCCGACGATTCGTTCTACCGCGATGTTGCGCGAGCGGGCTACCGGGGCGCGTACCTGCGCATGCTGGCGGCCGACGTAGCCGAGGGACGGCTGGATCTCGAGTGCTTCAACGATCCATCGATCGCCGACGACGAGGTGGCCGAGCGCCTATTGGAAATCGCCGGCGTGGGCCCGTACGCGATGGCGCACGTGATGATGCTCATCGGCCGGTACCGGAGGCTCGTGCTGGACTCGTGGACCCGGCCGAAGTACCGCCGCCTGACCGGACGTGCGCGCGTCACCGACAAGGGGATAGTCCGTGCCTTCGGCCGTTACCGAGAGTTCGCGGGGCTTGCCTTCTGGCTCACCCTGACCGAAGACTGGCTGGCTCAGGACGAGGTCACTGCGGCCGAAGATGAGCCACGCCCACCGCGTATTCCGCCGCCAGACTCTCGGCGATAATCGAACGGTGGCACGCCTCGGGGTCGCGCTCGACGCAGAACAGAGCCGCCGCGCCCTGAGCGGGAAGCCGCTCCACAATTGGACCGAGGTCCACCTGATCCAGGATCTCACGCGTGTAGCGGCGTCGGTACTCGGGGGCCAGCTCCACGCGAGAGCGTTTCCCGACCCGCTGGCGCGCGTCCTCGGCGTACTGCACATGCCGGAGCTCGGTCGTGGGGGCCAGCTCCTGGTAATGGCGGTAGGCGATCCCGGACAGACCGAGGGCCCGCTGCAGCCGGACGGAGTTGGCCCACGAGTACTCCCGCCCGCGCACGGCCCGGCGCTGGCGAACATCGAGCAGCAGTCTTACCTTGGCCGTGGACAGGGCGGCGAGATAACCGTCCAGATCCCATCCGTAGACCCCGATCGTGAGCACGCGCTTCATGCGCGCGCCAGGCTACATTGCCGCGAATGCCGGTCCGTCCGGAGGCAGATCGGGCTCAGCATCCGACCGGTTATGACGAGAAAGCCCCCGTCTGAATTTCCACAGTTCACTCGGCGAGCGGCGCGTCACGACTCGACCACCGCCGCCGCCCGCTCCTCCTCGGCTTTGGCATCGGCGTCAGCACCGGCACCAGCACCAGCACCAGCGATGGCGTCGGCGTCGGTCCGGGGCCCATTGCCGCCCAACGCGATTGCGGCCTTGGCCGTCACGAGGTGGTACAGGATCAGGAGCTGTACGAGCGCCAACGACTCCGACCGGTGCAGGTCCGTCCCGATCGTGTACTCGCCGAGGCGGTCCGAGCGCAGATGAGTCGCGAAGTGAAGCTTCTCCCAGATCGCCTCCTCGATCTCGGCTGCGACGTCGCGGTCCATCTGGCCGGGGACGCCGATGTGACTCTCCGCTCCGTGCTCCTGCAGCGTGATCCCGCGATCGCCAGCTCCGATGAAGGGCGCGAGGTCCGGGTGGGGTAGCGTGTCGCGGAGGATCATCTCCGCGTCCAGGGCGTCGGGGTCGCCGCCGCTGTCCGGCGGCTGGAACGCGACCACCATGTCGGCGTGGCGCTCCTGGGGACGGATGAACTCGGCCGAGTCGGGTTCGCGTTTGTCGAGCTCCTTGAGCACCTCATCAGTCGTGTATCCGCGCCGGGAGGTGTCGCGCCGGACCTTCCACCGCCGGCGCAGGTCCTCGGGGGGCGCCAGATAGACCCGCACGTCGTAGCACTGGCGAACCTCCTCGGTGTGATAACCAAGCAGGCCCTCGACGATTGTGAATGGCTTGGGGTCTACGTAGACCGGCGGTCCGAACGTGCCGTCGCCGTGGACGTAGACCGGCTTTAGGATCGGCTCGCCGCGGCGCAGCAGCCGCATGTGCTGGGACATGATGTCCAGGTAGTTGCAGTCCGGGTGCAACGGCGTGATGTGGCGTTCGGCCCGCTGTTTGCGGTCATAGCGGTGGTAGTCGTCGGTCGAGACGGCGGTCACCTGCTCCTCACCCAGGATGCGAACCAGCCCCCGTGTCATGGTCGTCTTTCCTGCCGCCGAGTCACCGACGACACCGAGGATGATGGGGCGTGGCATGGTTCCTCCTAGCTGGTGAACGGTCCGCGCCGGGGCGCTGACGAGCGACAGGGGGTCCTATGGTCCGACACTGGCGCTGACTTTCGTGTTCGTTGACCCTTCGCCGTCATGCTCTTGCTGGGTGTCAGTGAAAACCGAGCTCTGGCGGATGTCATCCGCCTCGATCGTGACTAAATCCCCTTTCGTCAGCTTCCGGTTTGCGTCAAACAGCCGGGTCGCCTGGCGCATCCGGGCACGTTCGATCGCGTTGCGGATGCTGCGACCGTGGGCGAATCTGGGCTGCTGCACGCGCAGTTCGATGTACTCGCGCAACGCGGTGTCTGCGTCCTCGCTCAGCGCGTAACCCTGTCGGTCGACCATCAGCCGGGCTATTTCGAGCAGCTCGTCGACGTCGTAATCGGGAAACCGGATGTGGTGAGCTACCCGCGACCCCATCCCGGGGTTTGCCTGGAAGAACTCCTCCATTCGGTCGTGGTAGCCGGCCATCACGACCACCAGGTCCTGTCGCTCGGATTCCATCACCTGGAGCAGGACCTCGACCGCCTCTTGGCCATAGTCACGTTCGTTCTCGTGGCGGTGGAGGTAATACGCCTCGTCGATGAACAGCACCCCGCCCAACGCGCGCTTGACCACGTCCTTGGTCTTCGGCGCCGTGTGGCCGACGTACTGGCCGACGAGATCGTCGCGGGTCACCGAGACCAGATGTCCCTTCTGGATGTAGCCGAGGCGATGGAGGATGCTGGCCATCCGAAGCGCGACCGTCGTCTTCCCGGTCCCGGGATTGCCGGTGAAGCTCATGTGCAGCGTCGGCCGCTGCGAGCTCTGGCCCATCTCCTCCCGCAGGCGGTCGATCACGAGCAAGGCCGCGATCTCGCGGATCCGGCTCTTCACCGGCGCCATGCCGACCAGATCGCGGTCGATCTCCTCGAGCACGTCCTGCACGCGTGAGCTCCGCACCACTTCCTGCACGTCGGCCTCGCCGTCAGAAACCGCCGCCGAGAAGTCCACCATCTCGACGGCCGAGCCGGTTCGTGTCCCCTCCGCCGGGCGCACAACCCTCCCGCCGAACTCATCAGAGAAGGACGGAGATCCTCGATCACTCGAGACGACACCCCGGGTCCCGTCCCCCGGCCCGTTCTCGGCCTGTGGGTCAAGCGGCCTGCCCGTGGTGTCCAGGCCACGGGGAACCATTACGACTCACCGATCCCTTCATCCCGCGCGGCACCGAATCCGTTGCCGGCCGAGCCGCCGTGGGGCGAGTCTCGCCCCGGGGTCGCGTTCTGGACCGCCGCCGGGTCGCGAGTGCTGGCGAGGTCGCCGCGGTTTCCGTAGCGAACACCAACCGGGTCCTGCGTCGCATACGGCTGAATGGTGTAACGCATCTGACGATCGGCTTTGTCCTGGCGCTCGAGCCGGAACCCGGGCTCCTGCGCCGGGCGGTTCACGATGAAGCTGAGCCTCGAGCTCTGCCGTCCGAGCGAGCTGTCGTAGCAGACCACCTTCACATAATGATTCGGATACGCCTGGCGGCACGCCTGAACGTCCCGCATGGCGACATCGGACTCTTCTGCCGTCAGATCGAACTCCGGCTGATTCCACATGTCCCAGAAGCTGTTGCGAGGATGGGGATCGTCGGTGTACTCGACCATGATCGCCCAACCGTTCTGCAGCGCATAGCGCAGCTGCGCCTCGATCTCCTCGTCGGTCAGGTCCTTCAGGAACGAAAACGTTCCCTGCGTGATCCTCATGGCTGTGTCCCTCCCGTGGGCTAGCGGCTGACCGTGGGGGTCGCCACGGTGTCGGGGGTGTCGGTCGACTCGAAGTCGAACGTGATGTCCTTCCAGACCTCGAGGGCGGCGTCGAGCTCGGGGCAGCCCTTGGCCGCGTCCCTGAGGATGTCGGGCCCCTCGGAGTAGTAGTCCTTGCCCTCGTTGCGAGCCTTGATCATCGCCTCCACGGCCACGCGGTTCGCGGTCGCGCCGGCGGCGATTCCCATCGGATGGCCGATCGTGCCGCCGCCGAACTGAAGCACCACATCCTCGCCGAGGTAATGGAGCAGCTGGTGCATCTGACCGGCATGGATCCCGCCGGAGGCCACCGGCATCACCGGGGCCAGCGAAGCACAGTCCTGGTCGAAGTAGATCCCGGTCTGCGGGTTGGCATTGTTGAAGCGCTGGCGGCACACGTCGTAGTAGCCCTTGATCATGTGAGGATCGCCCTCGAGCTTGCCCACGACGGTCCCGGCGTGAATGTGGTCGACGCCCATCATCCGGCACCACTTTGCGATTACGCGAAAGCTCACGCCGTGGGTCTTCTGCCGCGTGTAAGGCCCGTGGCCGGCGCGATGGAGATGCAGGATCATCCCGTTGCGCCGGGCCCACTTGGACATCGACTGCATCGCCGTGTATCCGACGGTGAGGTCCATCATGATGATCACGCTGCCGATCTCCTTCGCG
>JBPCMW010000123.1:0-24221 GCA_051001875.1 Solirubrobacteraceae bacterium
GACGCTTCGCCGCCGCCCTCGCGGACAGCCGACGCACGGCTCGGGGCCATCGCGTGTCGCTAACACTTCGATGTAGAGCTCTCTCATCTCCTTCTCCGGACCGGTTTATCCCGGCGCTTACTGAACGTCTTCAGGGCCTGACCGGCCGGCGGCATGAACGAGGTCCCGGTGGTGAACAGCCGGCGCAGCGCCGGGGCGGCGGTGATCCCGTCACGCAGCGTCGCGGTCGCCTGCGGCGCCACCGAGCGCAGGGTGATCAGCGCCGACGCGGTGGTCCCGGCCAGCCGGGCCAGGGCCGGCGCCCCCGGACGCAGATCGTTCACCAGCCGGTTCAGGCCGTCCAGTGAGCTGTCCAGCCGTGCGAAAGTCGAGCGGGCGGTGTCAAAGGCCCGCGGCGCCCGGTCGAGCGCCTGCTGCTCGGCGCTCGTGTGCTGGGCGAACGTGGTGAAGGTGCCGGCGGCGTTGGTGACCAGGCTGCTCAGCTCGCCGCTGCGCGCGGCGAGCGCGCCGAGGGTCTGATCGCCCGCCTGCGCGAGTGCGCGCAGGTCGTAGTCGTTGGCGCTCAGCTGCTGCAGCAGGTCAGCTGTCTGGTTGAGCCCACCAGGCGCCGCGGCCAGTCCCTGCTGGAGCGGCCTGCCCTGATGCTGAAGCGTGTTGCCCAGGCGATTGAGCAGGGTGCTGGCGTCGTTTGCCGTGCGTCCGCGGAAGATGTTGTAGGCCTGGTCGAGCTCGAACGCGGTGCTGTCCTGCCGGCTCGTGAGGATGCCGCCGTCGGGCAGCGGCGGGTTGCCGGCCGGCGCGGGGATCAGCTCGGTGTAGCGACCCAGGTAGGCGGTTGTGCTGCCCCACCGAGCCACCGCGTAGGTGCCCTTGGCCAGCGGCCAGACCGACCCGTCGGTGATTTTCAGGTCGACCACCGCCTGCCCGTCTGACTCCTTGATGCTCGAGATCTCCCCCACCGGTCGGCCGGCGATCCGGACCTGCTGGCCGGGAGTCATCTGGATCGCGTTCTCGAAGCTGGCGTGGAGCGTGTGGTTCCCTCCGCCGCGGGAGCTCAGTGCGATCACGATGATCGCGACGAGTACCAGGCCGATGGCGGCGACGGCAGCACGGTTGCGCATGCCTCTAGCCCCCGAATGGGTAGTTGGCGCCGCGGCTGTAGAAGACCTGCGACCAGAAGGCCCCCAGCAGGTGGATCATGATCAGGTTGAGGATCATGGAACGCGCGACCGCGTTGCCCACCCCGATCGGTCCGCCCCGCGCCTTGTACCCGTAGTACATTCCGACGAGCGCGATGGTCAAGCCCATCGACACCGTCTTGACCATCGACTGCAGGTTGTCGATCAGGCCCTGGCTGGACCAGTACCCGGAGAAGTACCGCGCCCCGGTCAGCTCGCCGATCTGCACCGTCGAGACCAGGTATCCCCCTAGCAGCCCGGCCAGGATGCAGACCACGTAGACCAGCGGCACGAAGATCAGGATCGCCAGCAGCCGGGTGCCGACGACGTAGCGCATCGGGTCCATCCCGATCGACTCCAGCGCGTCGATCTCGTTGCTGATCCGCATCGAGCCGATCTCCGCCACCAGGCCGCAACCGACCTTGGCAGAGAAGATGTAGCCGAACATGTAGGGGAACAGCTCGCGGATCCCGCACGGGACGTTGAAGAAGCCCGTGAAGCTCGTCCCTCCCAGCGGGCGGGTCAGGTAGATGAAGAACAGCGAGCACTCCCCGCCGATCAGCGCCTCCAGCGCCAGCAGCACGACCGTGGTCCCGACCACCAGGGTGCCGATCTGGCGCAGCACCTCGGCGAAGTACCGCATCGAGCCTGGCAGCGAGGTGATCGCGCGGCCTGAGAAGGCGGCGATCTCGCCGGCCTCGCGGGCCGGGGCGAGCAGCCGCCACGGCTCACGCGTGGGCTTGAGCTCGCGGACCGCCATGGCTAGCGCAGGGTCTGGGCCTGCGGGAACAGGCTCAGGTAGGTCGAGTTGAACGCAAAGTTCAGCACCCAGACGAGCACGAACGAGAGCACGACCGCCTGGTTGACGGCCCGGCCGACGCCCCGCGAGCCTCCGGAGACGTTCATGCCCTTGAAGCAGCAGACGACTCCCACGATGAAGCCGACCACGAGGGTCTTGATGACGAAGACGAAGATGTCGATCGAGGAGTAGCTGAAGGCAGCCGCCTCCTTGAATGCGCCGCCGGTGCCTCCGTAGAGCAAGTAGGCGAGCTCGATCGCGTAGTACTCGACGAAGATCACCAGCAGCCCCATCGCCGGCATCAGCACGGTGATCGCCAGCACGCGCGGTGCGACCATCCGCCGCATCGCGTCGACGCCCATCACCGAGAGTGCGTTGAGCTCGTCACGCACCTTGCGCGCGCCCAGGTCCGCGCAGATCGCCGTGCCGATCACGCCGGCCACGACCATCCCGGTCACCCACACCGCCTGCTCGCGGATCGTGGCCGCGCCGAGGATCGCAGCCACCCGGTTGATGTCGCCGAAGGGCTCAACGAGCGATGTGCCCTGCAGCCCAGGCGCTCCGTAGCCGAAGCCGAACGCCGAGGCGGCGGCGGGAATCGAGGCGCGCTTGAGCAGGATCCACGACTGGTCGATGAACTCCCCGCCCCAGCTGAACGGGGGCGTGACGAGTGCCCGCAGCGTCGCGAAGTTGAAGATCAGCAGCTCCCACGCCAGCGAAGTGGCCTTGATGAACGCCGAATCCTCGCGCGGCAGCGGCGGACTCACGTCCCGGCTCGGCACGACGCCGATTGGCGGCTTGGTCTCGACGGCCATGGTTACTCCATCCCCAGTGGGCCGTCTGCGGCTCCGGCCAGGAACTGGCGGACGAACGGGTTCTCGGAGGTGAACATGCGTTCGGCGTCACCAGACTCGACGATCCGGCCCTTCCACAGCACGGCGATGTAGTCGCCCAATCGGCGCGCCGAGGCGATGTCGTGCGTGATCACGATGTAGGTGCCGCCGTGCTCGGAGTGGATCTTGCGGATCAGGTCGCAAAGGAGTGCGGTGCGAACCGGATCGAGCCCCGAGTCCGGCTCGTCGAACATCACGATCTTCGGCTCCATCACGAGCGCCCGCGCAAAGCCGGCTCGTTTCTTCATGCCTCCGGAGACCTCGCTGGGCATGCGGTTCCTGGCGTCCGAGAGGCCGACTTCCTCCAGGCGCTGGTCGACGATCCGGCGGATCTCCTCCTCGGACTTGGACGTCTTCTCGCGCAGCGGGAACGCGACGTTGTCGTAGATGCTCTGGGAGCCGAACAGCGCCCCGTCCTGGAACAGGATCCCGAAGTCCCGGCGCATCTCGAACAGCTCCGAGCGGCGACGATCGGGCACCGAACGGCCGTGGACCAGGATGTCGCCCTGATCCGGGAACATGAGCCCGATCAGGTGGTTGATCAGCACGCTCTTCCCGGTTCCCGACGGGCCCAGGATCACCGTGATCATCCCCTCTGGAATCCCCAGGTTGAGCCCATTGAGGACGCGGTTGCGTCCGAACGCCTTATACACGTCGATGCACTCGACCGACCAGAAGTCGCCGGGATGGGACTCCTGGACGGCCAGCGCTCCGTTGTGGAGCTCGTAATCCGCCGCTCCGTCGAGCAGGCTGCGCTGGCCGGGGCTGAAGCCCCCGCCCTCAGCCTCGGGGTCATCCTCCTCCTGGTACTCGGTGATCCGGGTCCTCTCCTCGGTCTCGGCCTGCGCGTCCTCCTGCGCCCGGGAGTCGGTGTGATGGATCCGGTAGCGCTCCGCGAGCGGCCTCAGCACGGGAACCACCCGCAGGAACTTGCGCACCGGCCCGGAGGCCACCGCGCGCCCGCGGGCGATCGCCATCGCCAGCTTGAAGTCACCCGTGCACAGGTGGGCGAGATCGAAGCTGGCGATCTCGATCGTGATCTCCGCGGCCTCGCCGTGCTCCCGGCGCACCTCGATCGGCGTCCGGTCGAGCAGCAACGTGACCGAAAGGTCCGGCTCGTCGGCCAGGATGAACTCGACGGTCGTCTCGGCCAGGGACAGCCGCCGGCTGAACTCCTCGTCGGCGGCGGCGTCCTCGATCGTCGCGCTGAATTCTTCGAGCGCCCGCGCGGTCTCGGCATGCGCGCCGGAGTCCTCGTGCGACTCGGCGAGCCAGTGATGCTGGGAGATCTGCTCGTCCCGGAATCGACGGGCCGCCTCCTGGCTGGCCCGATTGGCGAGGATCTCGTCTGAGGCACTCGGCTGCCAGGCGGCGGTGGCGGTGTCGTACTCCTTGCGCAGCCGGTCCAGCGTCGTACCGATGTAGGTGAACAGGAACTCGTCCGCGGCCGCGGCGATCCTCCCCAGCCGGTCCTGGTTCCGGCCGGCGCGCTCGGGCAGCTCGAGCGCCAGAACGTCCCGGAACATCGCCACGCCGTACTGGTAGGCGGCCGTGACCGCGTCGTACCCGGCGCCGCGCCGACGCAGAAAGCGGGCGTACTCGAGCGCCTGGATCGGCGTCTCCTGGGCGGCGGGGGGCAGCCCCGCGCGCAGCATGCCGAAGATCTCCCGCATGTTGCCGTCGCAGCTGGCTCGGGTCGCTTCCAGCGCGTCCGCGTCACCTTCACGCCCCAGGGCCGGCTCCTGTTGGTGCAGGTGGCGCGCCATTGCGATCCCGAACGGCTCCAGTACGTCGATGAACAGCGTCGCCATACCGCGCAGGAAATCGCTGTCCTGGCTCGAGAGCGCTTCGGCGCTGGGCAGCGCCTCAACTCCGGTCCGAACAGTCGCGTCAGCCACGATCTCCCTCTCGTCCTGCCTTTGCGGGCACCCTGCGTGCCCCTGCAGAGAGGGTGGCAAGCGCCGGATGCAGGCTCATGGTTGCTTGGTCACAACCAACTTGGCTGGATCCGACAAGCTCCCGGGAGGCCGTCCCCGGACCGCCCGGGAGTGGAGGAGGAGACCGGACGGCACGGTGCGGCCTCAGGCGCAGCGTGGTCAGGCACCCGGAAGCTCCCGCCCCAGCCAGCCGCGGTAGAAGCCTTTGAGGTCAGGCAGGTATTCGTGCACGACCGGATAGCCGGGCGGCACCGCCTCGGTTTCCAGCAGGTGACCGGAAATCGGGCAGTAGTACTCGCGCAGCTCCATCCACTCGCCATCGGGATGCGAGAGCTTCGGATACAGCTCGCGGTAGAGCTCGTCGTTGTCCCGCACGAACATGGGCGCGTGCATCTTCCAGTTCTCGTCCCAGCAGCAGAAGTCGTGGCCGGCGTCGGTGCGGATCACGAGCTCGCCGTCGCCGGTCCGCCTGACGATGTTCAAGCCCTCGCCGAACGGCAGCACGATCTGGTCCTCGTAGTCGACGCGCTCCTGCAGGAGCGCGACCCACTTGTCGAACCGGTCGGGGTCCTTGTGCCCCGACTGGATCTCGTGCACAGCTCGGCGGCTCAGCTTCTCGTCGAGCAGGTCGGCGAGCAGCTCCTTGGTCATCGGCGAGGCGACCGGAACCTCGACGTGGTCCTTTGGGATAAACGCCTCCGCCTGGTCCAGGAACGCGCGCACCGACTCCTCAGGCGTGGTCTTCCCCGCCTGCGCCCGCGGCACGGCCACCGTCGGGGTGATGACGTCGAAGTCGAAGTCCTCCGGCAGGTCCCAGAAGCCGCGGAACTCGGCTGCGTAGGCGGGTCCCAGCCGCATCGATTCCGCATACATGCACTTCACGGGCTCGATCAGGTCCTGGTCGAGGATCCGCTGGCGCTGCTCGGACCACCACTCGCTCGCCGGCCGCGCCCGCTCCAGGCGGCGCCGGCGCGTCCCCTCCCGGTCCCGGGCGGAATACGCCCGGTCGGCCCAATCCTGGGTGATGTGCCCTCCGGCGACGTCCTCGGCCAGTCGCTCGTCGGAGCGCAGCAGGGGATCACCCAGGCCGCCCCCACCGCGGCCCGAGGACAGGTAGATGTCACCGGTCTTGACCGCCTGCATCAGGGTGAACGGATCCTGCTTGACGTCATGCTGGCCGCCGAACGCGTTCAGGGCCAGCTCCTCGCCGGACACGTCGCGCACCGGATACGCGTCGCCGTTGGCGGCCTGCTCGTAGACGTCCGAGCCATAGATGTTGTGGACATATGCCTGGGCGCCCGGATAGCCGCCGAACAGGCCGGGCGAGGTGAACATGCCGCCGCAGCCGATGTTCTCGATCTCGAAGTCCGGCGTGCCGTGGATCAGCATCAGCGATTCGAACGACGAGCCGCCCCGGTGGCGGCCGATCCCGCCCGTGTACGGCTTGATCCGCCGGCCTAGGTAGATCACCGGCTTGACCAGCTCCCACATCTCGATGTCGCCCATGTCGCCCTCGGGGTTGAACACCGCGGCCCCGTAGTCCAGGCCGTCGAGCACGTACTTCCCACCCTGACCCTGGGCGCCGATCTCGAAGTTCATGAACCCGGAGATCTGGCCGTACTGATCGATGCCGCCGCCCTGGGCGACGTTGCCCGAGACGGTGTACGTGCCGACGATCTCCTCGATGTAGCCGCGGGACTGCAGGGCGCGGGAGATGGCGCGCAGGTAACCCGTGGAGGTGCAGAACATCGGCATCCAGGGAAAGGACGACGAGCACGGTGCGTCGCCGAGGTCCGCCCACGTCCCGGGGGTGAGCTCGAGGCTGGTGGCGTAATAGGCGCCGTCATTGATCTTGTCGTTGCAGATCAGCGTCTGCGTGAACAGGATCCACTGCATCCCCTGCTGGGCGGCGGGAGTCGCGTTGAAGCTGTGCCAGCCCCAGGCCGAGCAGCCACGCAGGTCGGTCGTCCAATGGCCATCCTTGTCGACCACCGCCTCGTAGCAGCCGTGCATGATCTGGTCCCGGCGAGCGCGCTTGGGCATCTCGGTCTTGTCGGCATAGCGCGCCTCGGTGAAGCCGGCCGAGCGGTAGCGCCCGGGGACCAGCAGCGAGCGGGCGCGGTGCTTGAACGAGCGGCGCCCGTCCTCGATCGCCTCCCGCATGAACTGCTTGAAGTCGTTCACGCCCTCCTCGAGCACCAGCCGCTCGACGGTGTCCCGGATCATGTGGCAGCCGGCCAGGCGGGTGCGCTCGTCGAGCACGTACAGCCCGGGAGCGCGTGACTGCATGCTCACGCGCTTCCAGTGCCACTGCGCGATCGTGTCCCGCTCGCCGATCTTCATGCAGTGCAGGTCGATCCCGTCGTCGAAGCGGGTCGTGGGAGCCACGCACACGCCGCCGGGTGTGGAGGCACCGATGTCCATCACGTGGATCACGCCACCAGCCCAGGAGATCAGCTCGCCTTCCCAGAAGATCGGGACGAACGTCTGTACGTCGGCGTTGTGCACGTCCCCGATCGTCGGCTGGTTGTTGGCGAAGATGTCCCCTGGCTGAATGCCCGGGTTGTCCTCCCAGCCGCCCCGGACCATGAACTTGATCGCCTCGCTCATGGTGTGGACGTGGACGATGATGCCCGTCGACAGTGCGACGTTGTCGCCCTCGGGGGTGTACAGGGCGAACGAAATCTCCCCCAGCTCGCGCACGATCGGCGACGCGGAGATGTTCAGCGCGGTCTCCCGGGATGAGACCATCCCGCCGCGGACGCGGGAGAACAGCTTCTCGAAGCGCAACGGGTCGGAAGCTTTCAGCTCCAGCTGCTCGAGGCCCATGTAATGGCCGGTGCGCGCGAAGAGGTCCTCGGAGTGCTGCAGCATCTCCGCCAGCGACTGACCATCCCAGCCGATCGGTTCGCGATCGTCGGGCTCCTGTACCTGCTGCCGGGTGCGTTCGATCGTGGCCATCGCGCTAGGCCTCCTTGTACTCAAGGTGGAAGATGCCGTGCTCGTCCAGCCACGCATCACGGTCGGGTGGGATCGGGAAGGTCGTCGACTCCGCCTCGAGGACGGCCGGGCCCTCCAGCTTGTGGCCCGGGCGCACGTCGGTCATCTCGTAGATCGGGGTGTCGACCCAACCATCGGTCCACCACACCGGCCGCGTCTCCTTGCTGGGCGGGGTGCCGGACTCGGATTCCAGCGTCGGCAGCACCGGCTGCTCGACCGGCATCGAGCCGCGGACGATCGCCTGGGCGATCAGATACCCGAGCTCCGGTGAGGAGGCCGCCCGCGCGTAGGTGCGCGTGTAGGTCTTCTCGAACGCGTCGCACAGCGCGCTCGCATCCGCGTCGCTGTTCAGCTCGCGCAGCGGCGAGTCGACCTCGATGTCGACGAGCTGGCCGTTGTACTGCATCCGCACCATGTGCGTGAACTGGATCTCGTCGACCTCGTCCACCGCCTTGGCGAACTCGGCCCGTACCCGATCCTCCAGCTCCCTCCACGCCCCGCTGATCAGCTGCACGACCCCGGCGCGCTCCTCGGCGGTCTGGCTGGGCAGCAGCGGCAGGTCGACCTGGCGGTCGAAGCGATACTCGAACTCCGCGCAGGCGCAGCCGAACGCGCTGAAGCCGGCCGCCCACTCCGGGATCAGCACCTGCTGGTAGGCAGCCCCCGCCGTGTAGCCGGCGACGTGCAGCGGGCCACCTCCGCCGTAGCAGAGCAGCGTGAAGTCACTCGGTGAGTAGCCCTTGCCGAGGATCCGGCCGACCGCCTCGTTGCGCAGCTGCGCCTCGAACAGCTCGACCACTCCGGCCGCGGCCTTCTCCACGGAGAGACCCAATGGATCGGCGATCTGGCGCTTGACCTCGGCCCGGGCACGGTCGACGTCGAGCGTCACCTGCCCGCCGAGGAAGTAGTCGGGGTTGAGGCGGCCGAGGACGAGATTCAGATCGGTGATCGACACCGTGTCCACGCCGCCTTCCGGCCACGCGGTCCCGATCGACGCCCCGGCCGAGTCGGGCCCGATCTCCGGTCTGCGCGCCGCCGGATCGATGCGCACGTAGGAGCCGCAGCCGGCCCCTACCGAATCCATCTGCACGAGCGGCATGGTCAGCATGAACTTCGCGACGTTCGGGGTCGAGTCGATTTCGTACTTCTGACCTACCAGCAGCGCCAGATCGAACGAGGTGCCGCCGATGTCGGTGCACAGGACGTTCGTCAGTCCGGTCTCGGCGGCCAGCCAGCGCGCCCCGACGACCCCGCCGATCGGCCCGGAGACCAGCGTCGTGGCCAGCTGATCGGCGTCGATCGAGATCGTCCCGCCGTGGCTGGCCATCACCCGCAGCTCGAAGCCGGCACCGGCATCCTTGGTGCGATCACGCACCGCGCTCAGTGTCTTCCGGGACGGCTCGGCGGCGTAGCCCTCGATCACGGTCGTGTTCAAACGGGGGAAGTCCCGGCGGCTGGGATACAGCTCGGAGCTGATGAACAGCGGGCAGTTCCCGTTGCCGCCCCGCTTGGCCTTCTCCTCCTGCAGGATCTCCTTGACCCGCTGCTCGTGGGCCGGGTTCCGGTAGCTGTAGATCAGCGACACGCAGATCCCCTCCACGCCGGCGTCGAGCAGCGCCGCCGCGGCGTCACGGACGTCCTGCTCACGCAGCTGGAGCACCTCGTTGCCGAACATGTCGAAGCGCCCGCGAACCCCGTACACGCGCTCGCGCGGGACCAGCGGCGGGTTGTGGTGATGGGTCGCGATGTGCAGGCGGTCCGCGTAGGAGTAGCCTAGGTAGGTCTGGATCCCCCGCTCCATCTGGAGCGCATCCTCCTGGCCGGCGGTAACGATCACCCCGACGTCCAGTCCCTGGCGGCTGAGCAGGCGGTTGAGCATCGCGGTGCCGCTGAACACCCCGGAGCGGATGCCCGGGAAGGCCTCCTCGACGGTCGTGTCCCACTGGCGCATCGCGTCCTCGGCCGAGAGCATCAACCCCTGGCTCTCGTCCTCAGGCGTAGTCTGGGCCTTGCCGACGACGAAGCGCCCGGACTCGTCGACGAAGAAGGTGTCGGTCATCGTGCCGCCGGCGTCGATTGCGAGCACGCGCGGGGTGCGGGTCGTCGTGGGTGCACTGGCCACGTCCACTCCTCTCAGATTCGCGGAACGCCGAGAAACGTATTAGCACTCCCGGGTCATTACGTAGGGCTCAGGGACCGAGGGCCTTGTTCCCTTGGACCAAGACCCCTCGCGGGTCCTGGGCCAGGCTGCCGGCATGGCGATCACGGCTCCGGTGCTCGAGTCGATCTGCGAGCGCTTCGCCCGCACCGCGCGGGCCCGCGGCGACGAGCTGGCGCTCTGCAATCCGGGCGGGGAGGAGATCACCTGGAGCCGCTACCGCGCACGGGTTCGCGAGGCCGCGGCAGGCCTGGCGGGCCTCGGCCTGGGCCGGGGCGACGTGCTCGCCTGCTGGCTCTCCAACCGGCTGGAGTTCCACGTGGCCGACGCCGCTGCGATGCACGTCGGCGCGACATCTTTCTCGATCTACAACACGTTCACGGTCGAGCAGGCCAAGCATGTGACCGCCGATGCCGGAGCCCGGATCCTGGTCACCGAGCCCGCCTTCGCCGATCGGGCAATCGCGGTGCGGGCCAGCGGAGACACGGCGCTGGTTCACATCGTCTGCGTCGAGGGAGGCGAGCCGGAGGCGCTCGGCTGGGACGAGCTGCTGGACGCCGCCCCCGCCCACTTCAACTTCGAGGCCACGTGGCGCGCTGTGCAGCCATCGGACCTGGCCACCCTGATCTACACCTCCGGCACCACCGGCCCGCCCAAGGGAGTGGAGCTCACGCACGCAAACATCGCCGCCCAGACGATTGCCCTGGCGGAGCGTCTCGAGCTGCCCGAAGCCAGCCGCGTCGTCTCGTTCCTGCCGATGGCCCACATCGCCGAGCGTTTGTGCACCCACTACTTCCCGATGTTCCTCGGCTGGGAGGTGACCTGCTGCCCAGACGCCCGCGAGGTGACGAGCGCGATTGCGGCGGTCCGGCCGGGCTACTTCTTCTCGCCACCGAGGATCTGGGAGAAGCTGCGGGCCGCGGTGTGCGCCGACGCCGACGCGGATACCCGGGCGGCACTCGAGCTGGCCATCGACCGGGTCCGGTCCGGGGACGGCCCGCAGGACGGTGCGGTGCAGGCGGCCATCCGCGAGCGCATCGGCTTCGATGCCCTGGAGGTGGCAATCGTCGGTGCCGCTCCGAGCGCGCCGGAGCTGATCGAGTTCTGGCACGCGTGCGGGGTCCCGCTGTCCGAGCTCTACGGGATGAGCGAGACCACCGGGGTCGCCACTGTGGCCGGACCGGGGGCGGTGAGGGTCGGGACGGTCGGACCCCCACTGCCGGTCTGCGACGTGCGCCTGTCCGCCACGGGGGAGATCCTCATGCGCGGGCCGGTGCTGATGCGGGGGTATCGCAACCTTCCCGGGGAAACGGCGGAGGCCTTCGATGCCGACGGCTGGCTGCGGTCGGGGGACATCGGGGCGCTCGACTCCGACGGTCACCTGCGAATCGTCGATCGGATCAAGGATCTGATCATCAACGCGGCGGGGAAGAACATGTCGCCGGCGAACATCGAGGCCATCCTGCGTGCGGACGCCTCCCTGGTCGGGCAGGCCTGCGCGGTCGGCGATGGGCGACCGTTCAACGTCGCGCTGCTGACGCTGGATCCGGATGGCGCGTGGGCCTTTGCACGGCAGAGCGGGATCGAAGGGCCTGGATTGGCCGGTCATCGCAAGGTGCTGGAGGCCGTCCGCGAGGAGGTTCGGCGCGCTAACGGCCGCCTGGCTCGCGTCGAGCAGATCAAGCGCTTCGCGCTGCTGGGCGACGAGTGGTTGCCCGACAGTGAGGAGCTGACGCCGACGATGAAGCTCAAACGCCGACCGATCCATGCCAAGTACGCGGCGACGATCGCGGGGCTCTACGACGGCTCCTGCGGAATCGACGTATAGCCAACTGCCGGAGCGAATTGATCCACTCGCTACCGATTGCGTTAGATTCCGGATTGAGGCTTGGTCCCAGTGGAGGAGAGACCCATGATCGAGGCAGCAACCGAGCAACGCACTCGTTCCCTGATCGACGACGTCCTGGTGGAGATGAGCGCCCGGCTCGACGATTCGGCGACCACCGTCGCGGACGCCATCTACGACGCCTGCGACGGGATCGGGGATGGCCTATATCTGGCCACCCGCCAAAGCACGCGGGCCAATCTCGGCTTGATCACCACGTTGCTGGGGAACCGCGCGGAGCCCACCAGCTTCGCACCGCCGGAAGAGGCGCTGTCCTATGCGCGCTCCTACGTCCACGAGGGCCTCAGCTTCGAGCTGCTCACGCGTGTCTACCGGGAGGGCGAGCACGCGTACACGCGGATGTGGCTGGAGCAGCTCCATGCCCGAGCCAGTACGGCGGACGAGCTGGCGGACTCAATGGGCTACTTCAGCGACTGGCTGTTCGCCTACATCGGCGCTATCAACGTCCCTCTCAGCGCGGTCTACGCAGCCGAGCACGAGCGCTGCCTGCGTGGCGGGCTGGCGATGCGCTCAGAGGAGGTCCGGGCGATTCTTGGCGGCGCCCAGGTCGACCTGACGCGCTCCAGCAGCCGCCTGCGCTACCGGCTGGACGGGCGCCACGTCGCTTTCGTGATCTGGAGTGACGAGTCTGAGGACGCCGCCAGTGAAGGCGTGCACGGGCGCCGCACCTACGACGAGATGGACCGGCTGGCGAGCGAGACGGCCGAGCGGCTGGGCGCCTCCAGCTCGCTGCTGCTACCGATCGGGAGCTACCACGCCGGGTGGGCGTGCGTCCCCGGTGAGGTGGAGCCCGCCGAGCTGCCCAAGAGCCGGTGTGGGCTGCGGATTGCCCTAGGCCGACCCGGGCGCGGCGTCGAGGGCTTTCGTCGCAGCCATCAGGAGGCGTTGCTGGCCAAGCGCGTGGCCTCGCTCTCCGAGCGTCCCTCCAGCAGCGGCGTGAGCTTCAGCACGGTCGCACTGGACACGCTGCTGACCCACGACTTGTCCGAGGCGCGCCGCTTCGTGCATTTCGAGCTCGGCTCGCTGATGGACCACTCCGACGCCAGCCGGCGGCTGGCCGCAACCCTGGAGATCTTCCTGCAGGAGGGGTCGAGCTTCGTTCGCGCCGCTCGGCGGTTGGGCATCCACGAGAACACCGTCGCCTATCGGGTGCGCCGGGCCGAGGAGCAGCTCGGCCGGCGGGCCGGGGATCGCCAGCTGGAGCTGCGGGCTGCGCTGCGGCTCTCGCACTTCGTGGGCGGCGAGCGTCCGGCCTGAGGCCTCGAACCCGGCGCCGGTTCGCCGTCGCTCAGAGCTCGGGCGCCGCGAGCGCCCCGGCGATCACGCGATAGGCCTTGCGGTTGCAGATCAGGCCAACGTGGCTGCCGGTGACCTCGACGGAGTCCCGTAGCCCACTAAGTTAAACCGCCCGGACGACCCCGATATTCCGACAGCCTCTCGCCGAAGCGCTCGCCCCGGGGCGCGCTCGCGGAGAGGCGAGTGCAATCGTCCGGGACCCCTCGCCGGACACCCGGCCCCGGGTGAGCGCGTACGCGAGTAGAGAAACCGCTTGGGTCGGACATCGCGTTGTCGCCTGTTGTGACGGCGTCGGGCTCTCACAGCTCGGTTCGATTTCCGCGCCGCCCTGACTAGGCGTCCGGTGATGGCGCTGACAGGAAAGCTTCGAGCCAACGGACAAACTCTGCGTGAGGGCCGCCTTGCTTGTGAAAGTCATTGGCCAGCGTTACGGCGCCGGGGTGGCCGTCGGCTAGGCAGGTGGATGAAAGGGCCCCACCATGGGGCCTTTCATCCCTTGGCCGCGAGCGGCGGGGCGCGGGCGCGCTCGGGGGGGCGACCGCGAGCGCCGGGAAGCTAACGCGCGGCCTTAGCCCGCTCGGCGCTCCAACTGCCGTACTCCTCACGCAGCGGCCCCTTGCTGATCTTCCCCGTGGGAGTCTTCGGTAGCTCATCGCGCAGCTCAAAGCGCGGCAGCTTGTACTTGGCCAGGTGCTCGGCCGCGAATGCGGCAAGCTCGTCGACGTCCAATTCCGCGTCCGGTTTGGGCGTCACCACCGCCAGCACCTCCTCGCCGCGGACCTCATCGGGAACTCCGATCACCGCGCACTCGAGGATGCCCGCGTGCTCGTAGAGCACCTCCTCGATCTCCCGAGGGTAGATGTTCTCGCCGCCGCGGATGATCATGTCCTTGGAGCGGTCGACGATGAAGAAGTAGCCGTCCGCGTCCACGTAGCCGACATCCCCCGTGTGCAGCCAGCCGTCGCGGATCGACTCCTCGGTGGCCTCCGGGTTCTTCAGGTATCCCGGCATCACGTTGGGTCCCTTGATCACGATCTCGCCGTAGTCGCCGGCCAGGGTCCGCTCACCGTCCTCGCCCACGATCTGCATCTGCTGACCACGCAGCGAGAGCCCGATAGACCCGGCCTTGCGCTCCCCGTAGAACGGGTTGATCGATGCGATGCAGCCGGTCTCGGTCAGTCCGTAGCCCTCGAGGATCCGGATGCCGAAGCGATCCTGGAATGCCTTCAGCAGCTCGACCGACAGCGGCGCCGCGCCACAGATCACATAGCGCAGCGAGTTGTCACCCTCGGGGGCTCCGGGCGCGTTCAGGACGGCCGCGAGGATCGTCGGCACGGCCGAGATGCTGACCGGCTGGAGCTCCTGCACCGTCGGCCAGAACTGCGAGGCCGAGAACTTCTCCCACATCACCACCTCGCAGCCGATCAGCATCGGGATCAGCGTTGTGACGACCTGGGCGTTGGCATGGAACAGCGGCAGAAGCATGCCGACCCGCTCGCCAGGAGCCAGCGGGACCAGCTCCGCCCCCTGGGCGGCATTGACCAGCTCGTTGCGATGGGTGAGCATCGCGCCCTTGGGCTTGCCGGTGGTGCCCGACGTGTAGAGGATCGCCGCGAGGTCGTCGAGCTCCCGGCGAACCGACGGGGCCCCGCCACCGCGGCCGGTCAAGTCGCCGAGCCTGACGTCGCCGCCGTCATCGACCGAGATCAGCTGGCGCACGCCCGGCAGGCGCTCGCGTTCCGTCGCGATCACGCCCGCGCCGCGCCCATCGCTCACGACCGCCACCGCCTCGGAGTGCTCGATCACGTACGCCGCCTCGGAACCCGTGTACGCGGGGTTGATCGGACCGAACACCGCGCCGGCCTTGAGGATCGCCCACCAGGCTTCCAGGAACTCCAGGCAGTTGGGGAGGAACACGGAGACGACCTCGCCGGGGGAGACCCCCAGCTCGGCGATGCCACTCGCCAGCTCGTCGGTGCGCGCATCGAACTCGCCGTAGGTGAACGTGCGGTCCTTGAAGCGGACGAAAGGGCGATCGGGCTCGGCCTGGGCGCGCGTACGCAGGAGGTCCGGCAGGGTCTTCAGATCGGAGGCGACTTGCATCTGGAGGGCTCCTTTCACACCAGCGACGCGGTGGCGCCGCCGTCGATGACATAAGCGGTCCCGGACGAGAAGCCGGACCTCTCGGAAGCCAGGAACACGGTCAACCCCACCAGCTCCTCGGGTTTCCCGAGCCGGCCCTGGATGTGGTCGATGTACTCCTGGAAGGAGATCCCCAGGGCCTGCTCGAGCTCGTGCTTGCGATCGTTGACCATGTCCGTGTCGATCCAGCCCGGGCAGATCGCATTCACCCGCACGCCGCTGGCGCGCAGCTCCAGCGCGGCGGTCTTGGTCAGCGAGACAACCCCGGCCTTGGCGGCGCCGTAGTGGCCGGTGGCGGGGGCCCCGCCGAAGGCCTTGATCGAGGCGACGTTGATGATCGATCCGCCCCCACCGGAGGCCATCGCCAGACCCGCGTGCTTGGTGCACAGGAACACGCCGTCGAGATCGACGCTGAGAACGTGGCGCCACTCCTCCAATGGCATCTGCACGATCGGGTTGACCGCGGCCACTCCGGCGCTGGCAACCATGATGTCGAGCCGCCCATGGCGCTCGACGGTCTCGGCGATCAGCGTCTGCACCTGGCTCTCCTCGCGCACGTCGCAGCTCACGCCGTGAGCACCGCGTAGCTCCTGCGCGGCGCGCTGAGCGCCCTCGGCATCGAGATCAGCCAGCACGACGGTGGCGCCGGCCTCGTGCAGGCCGCGGCCGATCGCCTGACCGAGGCCCTTGGCGCCCCCCGTGACGATCGCCACCTTGTTCTCCAGCAGCCCTCTCATAGCACGCTCGCGGTTAGGGCGTTGTCAAGGATGTAGTAGGAGCCGTTGATGAAGCTCGCCTGCTCGGAGGCCAGGAACGCCGCCATCTCGGCGACCTCCTCCGGCGTGCCGAGCCGGCCCTGGGCCTGCGCGGCGAGATCGCCGAAGTTCGCTCCGGTGGCGGCTTCGAACGGTGCCACCAGCCGGTCGACCATCTCGGTCTGGATGAACGACGGGCAGATCGCGTTGACCCGGATGCCGGCATCCCGCAGCTCTACGGCCGCGGTCTGGGTGAGCCGGATCACCGCCGCCTTGGAGGCGCAGTAGGCGCCCAGCAGCGGCACGCCGTCGAGCCCGGCCACCGAGGACATGTTGATGATGCATCCCCCTGACTCGGCCAGGGCCGGGACCGCGTACTTGATCCCATAGAAGACGCCAGAGACGTTCACCGCCATCAGCTGCGCGAACTCCTCGTCGGAGGTCTCCGGCAGCGGCTTGGCGATCTCGATCCCGGCGTTGTTGATCATCACGTCGAGGCCACCAAAGGCCTGCACCGTCTCGGCAATTGCCCTCTGCACGTCGCCCGGTCGGGTCACATCACCCTGCAACCCGATCGCCTCCCCCCCCCAGGTTGGAGGCGGCGGAGCTCGCCGCCGCCTCGTCCAGATCGACCAGCGCCACGCGGGCGCCACGCTGGACGAACAGCGTCGCGATCGCCAATCCCAGCCCTCGTCCCGCGCCCGTGACGAGCGCCCGTTTTCCGTCCAGTTCCATCGTTGGTCTCCTCTCTAGATGCTCAGTGGGCGACGGCGAGACGGGGTGCGTGCGCGCCGTTCAGGCTGCCGATCGCGGCCGCGGGCGGCTGCATCGGGACCGGGCCCACCTGGCCGGAGAGCTGCGGCGGCGCGATCAGTCCGAACTGGGTCAGCACGCCGAGCAGCTCCCGGTGCCCGAATGCCTGGCAGGCCGAGGCGAAGCCGACCCGGCGAGGCTGACCGATCACCAGCTGGTGGGCGGCGTGCGCCTGCAGCAGCCCGGTCTGCTTGTAGTTGCAGGCGCCGCGCAGAACGCAGTGCACGCTGCCCAGCGGACCGCTGGCGTGAACCGATTCCAGCGAGATGTTGACCCGCTGGTTCTCCCGCGGGGGCATCTCGCTCTGCACCGAGCGCGCTGTCTGGACCAGGATCTTCAGCTTCTCGTCGTCGGGGAGATCCGCCACCTGCTCAAGCGCTGCCGCGACGATCTGCGGCACCCCTTGCATCAGCGCCCGGTCAAACAGGCCGCCCAGCACCTTTACGTTGGCCACCCGGGGGTCCCGCTTGAACCACACCGGGTGCGAGGTACCACCCCAGGGGAGAGCCAGCCCGGTCTGATGCTGGCCGGGAAGCGCCAGCTCGTAGATCGTCCCGTCGGCCGGCCACTCGACGTACTTGTTCTCCTGCAGGTAGTGCGCCTTGGACTGGGCGGCGTTGACGAGGATCGTCTCGGTGGACGCGACGGTGGGGGATCCCTTCCAGAACACGGCGATGTCCAGCGTGTCGAGTCCCGGGGTCTCCAGGCAGATGTTGGCCGCGATCTCCCCGGTGGTGTACATCTGGGCGATCCCGGGGGAGAGCAGCCGGCCCTGCTCGCCCATCGCCTGGCCATAGCTCTCGTCGCAGCGGATCATCCAGTCCTGCTCGCCGTTGGTGTCCAGGTAATGGCAGCCCGTGCTGATGCACGCCTCCACAACCTCGGCGCCGTAGAGGGCGAACGGGCCGACGGTGTTGCACACCACCTGCGCGCCGGAGAACAGGTCGCTGAGCGCCTCGACGCTGTGCTCAACCTCCTGCACTTCGTAGGTGGCGGTCTCGATCCCGGGAACCTGAGCCATCGCGGCCTGGATGCGGGCCCCGTCGCGCCCGGCGGCGATGAACGGCAGGTTGTACTCCCGCAGGTACTCGGCGACCAGTCGGCCGGTGTAGCCGCTGGCTCCGTACAGGACAACCGGCTGGGTGGTGCTCACGACGTCTCTCCTCTGGTCGGCCTACGCTCGCTCAGGTTTCTGAGGCGGCCCCGGGGACGATCCTCGATTGCCGGAGTAGGGTCATTGGCGCAAAGCACCAAGCCTCCGCGCGGCGGTTGTCGGCGCGTCACAGCGCTCGCCCCGGGATCGACCGGTTACCTTGGCCTCTCCCGCCCGGCGGGGTTCGACGATGATGACCAAGAGGACACCGGCCTCCGAGCCGCGGTGGGAGACCGAGCTCGTCCACCTGTCGGGGACTCGGTTGCGGGTCGGCCGTCGGGGCAGCGGGCCGCCGTTGCTGCTGCTGATGGGCATCGGCGGCAACCTCGAGATGTGGGGTTCGTTCGCCTCGCGGATGACCGGGCATCGGTTGATCGCCTTCGACGCGCCCGGAACCGGCGGCTCCGGGATCGGGCGTCCGCGCCGCATGGCAGCCCTCGCCGATCTCACCAGCGAGCTGCTCGACGAGCTGGGGTACCTCACCGTGGACGTGCTCGGATACTCATTCGGCGGCGCCCTGGCCCAGGAGCTGGCCCATCGCCACCCCGACCGGGTGCGCCGGCTCGTCCTCGGCGCGACGATGTGCGGCATCGGCGGCATCCCGGCCCGGCCCCCGGTCTACTGGCACATGGCGCATCCTCTGCGCTACCACTCCGAGCGCTACCTGCGCTGGGTTAGCCCCCGTGTCTACGGCGGCCGCGCGCGCGCCCTCGCCGCGGGCGGGGAGGACCAGCTGCGCGCGCGGTTGCACGCTCCCCCGGGCATGCTCGGCTATCTCTCACAGCTGGCTACGATCTGGGGCTGGAGCAGCCTGCCGTGGCTGCACCGCCTGCAGATGCCGACGCTCGTGCTCGCCGGGGACGACGATCCGTTGATCCCGCTGGCGAACGCGCGGCTGCTGGCCTGGCGGATCCCGCACGCGCGGCTGCACGTGATCCGGGGCGGCGGTCACCTGTTCCTGCTCGACCAGCCAGAGGACGTGATGGGCGAGGTGCGTGGGTTCCTGGCCGACCCGACGGCCAAAGCGCTGTGAGCCCCGCCGCGGCCAGTCCGGAGGATCACGGACCGGGCCCGGGTTGGACCGAGACCTTGCCCCCGGAGCTGCCGGCAGACGGTCGGCCGTGGTGGGGCCACCACCTGGCCGAGACCCGCTGGTCGCTGGAGCTGATACGCCTGCTCGTGGACCCCGTATTCCTCCCGGCGGGGGTGCCGCGGGGGGACGGAAGGGCGGTGGTGCTGCTGCCGGGGTTCGGCGCGGGTGACAACACGCTGATGGTGCTGGCGGCCTGGCTCTGGCGCTTGGGCTATGAGCCCTACACCTGTGGGTTCCTCGCCAACGTCGATTGCTCTGACCGAGCGATCGCCCGGGTGGAGCGAAAGATCGGCACGCTGTGCGAGCGCAGTGGGCGTCGCGTCGCGGTCATCGGCCACAGTCGGGGCGGTCACTTCTCCCGGGCCGTGGCCGCCCGCCGGCCTGATGCCGTCTCACACGCGATCTCCGCCGGAGCAGATCTGCGCGGGCTGCTGGGCGTCAGCATCCCCACCAGGTACGCGGTCGCGGGGGCCCGCCGGGCTCTGCGCCTCGCCCGCCGCGCCGGCAGCGAGACGTGCCTGAGCGCCGATTGTGCGTGCTCGTTCGTGCGCGACTACTCGCGTGAATTCCCGTCCGATCGGGTGCGGCTGACCAGCATCTACTCCAAGGGGGACGGGGCGACGACCCGTCCCCGGAACGCGGACGGTCGCCACCATGCCCGCCGCTTCGTTATCTCGGCACAAGCAGTGCAGCCCGTTTGTTCGGTCTCAGCTTTACCGCGGGCATTTGGTACCCAGGTGTGGTACCCATCTACTTTCACTGGCCGCACATGACGAGCTGATGGCGGGCGATTAGCCAGATTACCAGGGACTCCTTAGAGTACCCCCAGCCGGATTCGAACCGGCGATCTCCTGCGTGAAAGGCAGGCGTCCTAACCGCTAGACCATGGGGGCGTGCGGTGAAATTGTAGGTCGGCCGCTTGCCACCGGACGAACTGCCCGCTACGCCTCAATCGCTCCGGCTTGAAACAATCCGGGTGTGCTCGAGAAGTTGGAGATCCGGAAGGACACCGTTCAGGTCGCCGTCGAGAGCGCCTTCAATCACGTCGGGTCGCGGTAGGGACGGCCATTGCTGGCCGCCCCCCGCGCAGATCCCAGCGTGCGGAACTACCGCACTGGGCTCCTGCCTTGGATGATGGCGGCGAATCGCTGCTCAGGCCAGGGATGCAGAATGCGCGGTAGAGGCAGCCATTGATCAGCAAGACGCTCCATCCGCGTCCAGTCCATCCGGTGTTTCTGGCTGCGTCGCCGAAGCGACTTGAGCCAGTGACGGATGATCTGGTAGCGGAAGGCGCTGAGCGCCTCGATGTTGTCGGGCACCGCGTAGTAGTTGTAGTGCCCGGCCAGGACGCGGGCGAGCCAGCGACCCTGTTCTGGAACGGAGTGATGCATCCGCTTCCACATCTCGCGTTTGACGGCGAGCAGCTTGGCGCGCATCCGCTTCGAGTCGGTGATCCGCCGTAGCTTGAACCGTCCCGACCTCCTTGCTTTCGCGCACACGTGCGTGAAGCCAAGGAACTGAAACGTGTCCGGCTTGCCCAGGCCACGCGCTGCGCGATTCTGGGCGGCGTTCCGCCCGAACTCGATCAGCCGCGTCTTCCCGGGGTTGAGCTCCAGACCGAACGTCGCGAGCCTGTCGCGAAGCTCAGACCAGAACCGCTCGGCGTCCTCCCGATGCTCAAACCCCACCACGAAGTCATCAGCCCAACGCACGATGATCACATCACCGCGCGCGTGCCTGGTCCTCCATTGATGGACCCAGAGGTCAAGGACGTAGTGCGCGTAGACGTTCGCGAGCAACGGAGAAACCGAAGCTCCTTGTGGAACACCTTCCTCGCCTGCGGTCCAGGACCCGTTCTCAATGACCCCCGCAGCCAGCCATCTCTCAATCAGCCGCAGGACCCTCCGATCCGCGATCCGGTGCTCTAAGAACTTCATCAGCCATTGATGGTCAAGGCTGGAGAAGTAATCGCTGACATCAGCGTCAAGCACCCAGTTCACCCTCTTCCCCACGATCCCCGCAGCGAGCGCATCCAACGCGTGATGCGGTGAACGTCCCTGCCGGAATCCGTAGGAGAACCCGAGAAAGTCCGTCTCATAGACGGCGTTCAACACCTCAACCAACGCCCGCTGAAGGATCTTGTCCTCCAACGCAGCGACGCCGAGCGGCCGCAGCCGCCCGTCTGGCTTCGGGATGTACACCCTCCGCGAGGGTCTCGCCCGGTAGGCGCCCCTGTGAACACGAGCATGGAGATCTGTGAGGTTGCCCTCCAGCTCCACCCCGTAGTCCCCCCACGTCACGCCGTCCACCCCCGGCGCAGCCTTGGGCTTCAGAACCCAATACGCCGCCCGCAGGCGATCGACGTCAACGTGGTGCAAGAGCGCGGTGAACCGCGCTTCCCTATCCGTTGCTGCCACTCGGCGCACACGACCAAGCTCACTTGACGCGCCTTGCCCGGCACTGAGTCCGGGACGCGTTTCACTGGCCGTGTTCCCCTTGGCTGGTCGCCTTCCCTCCACCATCTCCGCCGCCCCGCCTTGGGCGTTGTTCGACAGCTTCACCGGTACTACGCGACCATCCGACTTCTCACGATCGTTCATCACGGGATTACGGCCTTAGCCTTCCCCGCACGACCCGCCCCTCCATCACGACAGGCGGATGACCGTGAGATCTCCCGGTTCTCAGCATGAAGAGATCACGCACATGCACGGGTTCTCCGACCCCGCGGGGTCCGCTGACAGCTCACGGATAACGCCGTCAACGATGTTGCCTTCCGCTGATCCACAGCACGTCGGCACCCCGGTGTTGCCTATTTCGAGGCTCAATAGCCGGCCTGCACGCACCCCGAAGCCAACGCTTCGCTGCGCCCTCACGGGTCGCCAACGCATGGTCGGGGCCATCGCGATTCGCTAAATCTTCGATGTAGGACTCTTCCATTCCCTTCTTCATGCCGGTTGTCCGGCGCTTTCGCAGATAGCGGCAATCGTTTCCAGCGCCGGTCGCGAGGTGACACGGGAGCTCGGAGAATGGGCCACCGAGGTGTTCGAGATCCGCGACGCGGCCCGGCGAGCGGAGGCGGATCGGGACGGCGTGGTCGAAGACCGAGTTCCTCCCCCCTCCGCTGACTGACCACGGCCGCGGTTGCGAGCGAGGTCCACGGCCACGCGTTATGCCGTAAGCGGCTGCTCTTGGTCCCCGCGCACGTCGAGGTCGCCAACAATCGCCTGCGTGTCGGCGTCCTTGACCATGTAATCGTCGAGCAGCGGGTTGATGATGCCGCGCAGCGCGCTAAATGCCGCCCACCGCTTGGGCGCGATGATCCGGGGAGCTCGCTTCTCGATCCCCCGGGCCACGGCCTCGCCCGCCTGCGCCGGCGACAGGCGCTTGCGCAACACCTTGGGCAGCGTGGCCTTCATCTTTTCGGCAAGCGGATCCGCGTCAATCGCCATGTGGACCATGTCCGTGTCGATGAAGCCAAAGTACGCCACGCTCGCCCCGGCACCGTGCGGAGCGAGCTCGACGCGCAGCGCCCGCCCGAGCTGCTCAACCCCGGCCTTGGCCATCGCATACGGCGCGGCGCCGAGGCCATTGATAAATGCGTAGACCGAGGACGTGACGACGATGTGCCCACGGCGCTCGGCGATCTGAGGCAGAGCCGTAATGACCGTGTTGTAGACCCCGCCGAGGTTGACTGCGAGCACCCGGTCAAAGGCCTCTCCGTTCATCGCCCGCACGGTTGCCGCGCGAGAGGCGATCCCCGCGTTGGCGACGACCACGTCAAGGCCCCCGCGCTGCTCGGCGACCATGGCGATCACGCGTTGCATCGCGCCACGATCAGTCACATCCGCGCTGAGGCCAAGCGCATTCCCGGGAAGCTGGCCCGCCGCGCGCTCGGCGGCGGCCTGGTCGAGATCGACGATCACGAGCACCGCGCCACGCTTGGCCAGGGCCTGAGCCGTTCCGAACCCGATCCCTCGGGCGCCGCCCGTGACGAGCGCGACCTTCTCCCGTACGTCGAAGCTGGCCATTGCGCTAACTAAATCAGAAGCGACTTCGACCTACCGAAGGGGCAGGTCGGCGCCTCGCTCGCCGGCCGTCCGCGGACCGAGGATCCAGCGATCCTCCGGATTTATGGCGACGTCGTTGATGCTGGCCTCTCGCCGGCGCATGTACCCCTCGGCATCGAACTCCCAATTCTCGTTGCCGTAGCTGCGCCACCACTGACCCGAGTCGTCGTGGCATTCGTACTGGAACCGCACAGCGATCCGGTCGGCGGTGAACGCCCACAGACTCTTGCGCAGCGCGTACTCGTGCTCGCGCTGCCACTTGCGAGTCAGGAACTCGATCACCTGCTCGCGGCCGGCCAGGAACTCGGAGCGGTTGCGCCACACGGTGTCGCCCGTGTATGCGCCCGCCACGCGCTCGGGATCACGGGTGTTCCATGCGTCCTCGGCGGCCTGCACCTTCTGGCGAGCGGTCTGCTCGTCAAACGGCGGAACGGGCGGGCGGCTCATCGTGATCCATGGTACGTCGGTTTGGACCACATCGGCGCACGATGTCATCAAGCTCATCGAGCGTGATGCGAGCCTCGACGCAGTGGATCTTCTGCTCGGCGGCTACTTTCTCACGGTCGTCGTCGGAGGCGCGCATGACGCGCGCGCCTATGGCGGCTGGGCCGGTCACAGCCTCAGCAGTAGTAGCGAGACGCTCAGCAGCTCCAGGCGGAGCTGCCCTGGCGGGCATAGATCTGAGCCGCGATCCGATCCTGCTCGGCCTTCGGGGCGTCCTGCGGGAGGCCTTGGCCGCCGTAGGCCTGCCACGTGGAAGGGATTATCTGATACGCGCCGCCGGCTCCACTCTGCGGGTTCACCGCGGAGTAGTTCCCGCCCGACTCGCACTGCACGATCCCAGCCGGGATCGCGTAGCCGCTGGTGGCGGAGCTCGGCTGGGGCTTGATTCCGAGCAGCGTGTCCCAGGTCTGGGGACCGGCGATCCCGTCCAACGAGAGCCCGTCGCGGCGCTGGAGGGTGCGCACTGCGCGCTAGGTACCGACGCCAAAGCGGCAGGACGGCGTACGGCGCAGGGCACGCTGCAACCG
>JBPCMW010000124.1:0-14647 GCA_051001875.1 Solirubrobacteraceae bacterium
AAACCGCCGACGCTGACGCTCATTCAGCTCAGCAGACATCAACCGGTAGCGCTGCGCTATCGCCGCATCAGCATCAACCATGCCTCCGGTGTTCTACACCCACACCCACAACCCTGCACCTAATTTACAGACGATTCCTTAGGCTGCCTGCTTGACCGCGGAGATGTCGAGGGCCAGCTTGACCTTGTCGGCGACGAGCATGTTGCCGCTGCCGAGCGCCTGATTGAACTTCATCTCGTAATCGCCGCGCGATATCTGGCCGACGATCTCGAGCCCGACGCGCTCATTGCCGTACGGGTCAGTGTCGGTGCCGTCGACGCTGGCCTCGAGGACCACCGGGTTGGTGACGCCGTGGATCGTCAGGTCTCCCTTGATGCGGTACGTATCTTCGGTAGTCGACTCGATCGAGGATGACTCGAACTTGAGCTCCGGGTAGCTGGCGACATCGAAGAAGTCCGGTGAGCGGAGGTGGTCGTCGCGCTGGTCCTCGCCGGTGTCGACGCTCGTTGCCTTGACCGTTCCCGATGCCGTCGCGTTGCCGTCATCGTCAACCGTGACGATGCCCTGGAACTGGTGGAACTCGCCGCGGACGGTGGCGATGCCCATGTGCTTGACGGCAAAGCCGACCTGGGAGTGGGCCGGGTCGACGTTCCAGGTACCGGTGGGAATGTTGGTTGTGGTGCTGGTGGACATGTTGCTCCTCTGCTTCGCGCCGGAGGTTTCGCGCCGGGCTAGGGGGTTCGTTGATCTAACAACCATCTTACCACGATCGGTTGATTAGTCAACCATCGCCGACGAACTCGAGGCGCGAGCGCGAGCGCGAGCGGAGAGCACGCGTCGCGCCGGCGCTCGTCGCCCTCAGGCCGGCACCGGGGCCACCCGCTGCACGGCGAGAACGACGAGTCCCGCGAGGAGTCCCCAGAACGGGGCGTTGAGCCCGAGCGCCGTGATGCCCGAGGCAGTAGTCGCGAAGGTGACGAGTGCCGCGTCGCGATGGCCGGGCTCGACGGTGGCGGCCGCGAGCGCCGCGCTCAACGCGCTCAGCAGCGCGAGTCCGGCGACCGCCTCGATCAGCAGCGGCGGCGAGCTGGCGATGAACGCCGTCGCGAGGCCCGCCGCGGGACCGAGTACGAGATAAGTCGCACTGCCGGCCGCTCCGGCGATCCAGCGCCGCTCCGGCCGCGGGTCGGCGTCGGGGCCGGCCATCAGGGCTGCGGTGATGGCGGCGAGGTTGATGCCGTGTCCGCCCAGCGGCGCGACTGCACTCGAGATGAAGCCGGTGCTGGTGAGGATCGGCCGCAGGTGGGGACGGCACCCGTGGAGCGCGAGCACGCTGACCCCGGCGAGATTCTGGGAAGCCATGGTCACGAGGAAGAGCGGAAGCCCGAGGCTGACCATCGTGCTGAGCTCGAAGTGGGGGCGGGTGGCGGTCAGCGACGGCGCGATGTTGGTGAAGGCGCCGCCGCCGAGGCGCCCATCGACGGCGAGCGAGACCCCCGCTGCCACCAGCGCGCCCAGCACCGCGAGCCGGCGAGCGATGCGGAGCAGCACGAGCCATGTGACGATGACGGGTGCGGTGAGCCCGGGAAGCGCCACAGCCGCGCGAGCGGGGGAGACGCAGATCGGGAGCAGCACGCCGGCCAGCAGCGCGCTGGCGAGTGGCGCGGGGATGGCGGCGATCGCATGCTCGAACCGGCGCGACAGACCGGCGGCGACGACCAGCAGACCGGAGACGACGAATGCACCGAGGGCCGCCGCGTAGCCCCCGTGCGCGGCGCCGGCCCCGATCAGCAGCGCTGCCCCCGGCGTCGACCAGGCGATGCTCACCGGCATCCGCGTGCGCCAGCAGAGCACAATCCCCGTTATCCCCATGGTGACGCTCAGCACGAGCAGCCCCGAGGACGCCTGGCTGTGGTTGGCTCCAATGGCACGCAAGCCCGCCAGGACCACGGCGAACGAGCCAGCGAAGCCGACGAGCGCTGCGGCCACGCCGGCGAGGATCGGCTGAGCGTCCTCGCGCCTCATCCGCCGGCGGGCGTGAGGATCCAGTTCAGGGCGCGAACGGCCCGTAGGGCCACATACCTGTGCTCGCCGTCGGCGCGGAACCAGGCCGCGTCGCCGGCCCGAAGCTCGACCTCTTCATCGACCGGTCCGACGCGCAGTTGCCCGGTCAAGCAGATCACGAGCTCCTCGGTTCCTGGCAGGTGGCCGGTGGTGCGCTGCTCGGTACCGGCCGGCAGCTCGAGTTCGTAGACCTCGCCGTGGTGGTGGCTGCGCGTCGGGGCGTGGACGAGCCAGGCTTCCATCCCCGAGTCGGCGTGCAGCTCTGGTCCGGAGCGGGCCCGGATCACGGTGGCGCGGGGAGGTTCCTCGGCCAGCAGAGCCGAGAGCGGCAGCTCGAGTGCGCGGGCGAGGCGGAACAGGGTCTCGACCGACGGATTCCCGTGCCCGTTCTCGATCCGGCTGAGGATCGTCTTCGACAGCCCGGACCGGTGGGCGAACTCGCCCAGCGTCATCCCGGAGGCACGGCGGCGCTCCCGCACGACGCTCGCGATGCGCTGATTCAGTGACTCGAGCTGTTTGGCCGGGGCCTCCGAGGATCGCACTGTTGCGCACTATAGTGCGCAGAGCGATTACTTCAGTGCATGAGACGTCACGACGATGGTCAGCGCGTGAAGCTGCGCTCGAGCAACGCGAACAGTTCGTCGAAGTGCCGCTCGCAGGCGACTTCGTTGTAGGCGGCAGCGTCGGCCATCGTGTAGCCGTGGAGCGCGCCGGTGTAGATCTCCGAGCGGTAGCGCACGCCAGCGGCATCCAGCGCTCGTTCCAGCACCGCGATCTGCTCCGGGGTCATGCTGCGATCCTGGTCCGCGTGTCCGAGGTACAGCTCGGCCTTCAGCTTGTCGGCTGAGCAATGGGGACTGTCCGGAGCATCGGTGACGAGGCCTCCGCCGTGGAAGCTGCACAGCGCGACGACACGATCGGGATGTGCGGCCGCGATGCGCCACCCGAGCCGGCCTCCCAGGCAATACCCAGTGATGGCGGCCGGGCCGCCGGCCAGTCGCTCGAGCTGGTCGAGATAGGCCCCGCCGTCCTGCGTCACGCGCTCTGGAGTCAGCTGATCCATGAGCGGCCGGACGGCCCGCATGAAGTCGGCGCGGTTTTCGGGATCGCTGAAGTCGGGCAGCGGCAGCACGGGCGCGCGACCAGCGCGATAGAAGACGTTCGGCGCCAGCACGATGTGACCCTTGGCGGCGATCCGGTCCGCCATCTCCTCGATCCGGGGCCGCAGACCCGGCGCATCGACCACGAACAGAACCGGCGGGTAGGGGCGATCCTCGTCCGGGCGGGTGATGTAGGCGTCAGCTGTCCCGTCCGGGGCTTTTAGGTCGATCGTTGCACTCTGCACCGGCAAAGAGAGTCGCAGGTTTCCCTGGCCTACACTGCCTCGCGATGCGCCGCCCGATGCTCCTGCTGGCCGCGATCGGGGTGGTGGCCTTGGCGGCTGTCGCAGTGCTGCTCGGTCAATCGTCCGGCAAGCGGCAGCCGGCGTTGGGCCCCCGTTCCGTATCCGCCCAGCTGGTGGGAGCGATGTTCGACGGTCCCGTGATCGGCCCTCGAGTGAATCTCGCTCAGCAGCTCGACGCGGCGGTCGGAAGCGGGGTCGAGAGCCTGCGGGTGACAGTGCGCTGGTCGAGCCTTCAGCCCTACCGAACCTCATCCGAGGTCCCGAGCGCTGCTCGCTCCCAGTTCGAGACCGTGGACGGCGTCCCAACGCGCTTTTCCGGGCTTGACCAGATCGTCGGCGCTGCCGCGGCCCGGGGGGTGTCGGTAATGCCGGTCGTGGAATCAACGCCGAGCTGGGACGCACGGCGCCCGGGGGATCCGGCGTCGCCACCGAGAGCGACGGCGCCGTATGCCGCCTTTCTCACCATCCTGGCCCACCGCTACGGGTCGCAGGGAACATTCTGGGCCACTCATCTTGGGGTGGCGCGCGCGCCGATCCGGATGTGGCAGGTCTGGAACGAGCCGAATTTCGTCAGATACTGGTCCGTGCAGCCGTTCGCACCGGGGTATGTGGCTCTGCTGGTGGCCTCCCGGGCGGCGCTGAAGGCTGCTGATCCCGGCTCTGAGGTGGTCCTCGCGGGTTTCGCTGACTTCTCTTGGGAGTATCTGGCCGACGTCTACCGGGCGCTGGGAGCGCGCCGCCCGTTCGACATCGTCGCGATCCACCCGTACACGGCGCGGCCGAGCGGCGTGATCGAGATCCTCCAGCGGGCGAGAGCCGTTATGGACCGATTCGGCGACCGTCTGAAGCCGCTGCTCGCCACCGAGATCACCTGGCCGTCGTCTGCAGGCAAGGCGCCACCGCAGTTCGGCGTCAGCACCACCGAAGCCCAGCAGGCACGACGGCTCGGTCAGCTGATGCCGTTGCTTGTGTCCAATCGCCAGCGGCTCGGGTTGATGGGGTTCTACTGGTACACGTGGATGGGTGACGAGAGTCCGCGCGCCGCGCCCGACGCGTTCAACTACGCCGGCCTACTGAAGTACGTCAGCGGTTCGGTCATCGCCAAGCCCGCGCTGGCCGTGTTCAAGCGCTGGGCGTTGTCGATCGAGGGTTGCCGGCGCAAGACGCGGGCCGACGTTTGCGCACCGTGACGGACCTAGATTGGGCTGAGTGCGGCGCGCCGGCGGACGCCCTTGACTACAGGGCCCCGCGGCGAAGCGCGGTTTTGGCCCCCTGAAGCAACGGCCCCCACCCGCTCGCGAGCGCGTCACACGCTGTCCCGACCCGGCCGGGCGCGAGTAAGCACCAGCACCATCGCCGCCAGCAGCGCAGGGGCGAGGGTGAGGCTCGGTATCACGTCGCCGTGTCCAATCCCGGAGGCACCGATCGCGATCGCCATGGTCACGATAAGAACCAGCGCCACCGGGACGACGATCCGGCGCATGGCCAAGAGCACGCCGCCAGCGGTCTCGAGGACGCCGGCGAGGATCTCCAGCCCCGCCGGCCACGGCAGCCCGAAGGCGTGAAACGCGTTCAGCTCCCAACGGTGAAAGACGAACTTGACCAAGCCGGCAAAGATGAAGATCACGCCGGCGATGATCGCGGTGCGAGTGGCGATCGGATCCCGTCGGAGCACCGCGTCGCGCTCGGCGATTGCGATCCGTATCGCGCGTGCGGCACTCACGGTGTTACCTCCCGCTTAGGCGCGCCCGTGATGGACCGCTTCGATGTTGTTTCCGTCGGGATCGAGCACGAAAGCCGCGTAGTAATAGCTTGAGTACTCCGGTCTCAGTCCCGGGGGACCGTTGTCCTGGCCGCCAGCGGTGAGCGCCGCCGCGTAGAACGCGTCCACCTGCTCACGCCGGTCAGCCGCGAACGCGACGTGCACGGGTGCGGCCGTGTCGTAGGCGGTGGAGATCGAGAAGTCGTCCGCCTCGTCAAGGCCGAAGGTGACTCGGTGCGCGTCGTCGCACCACGCGCTGATCTCCGCGAAGCCAAGCGGCACGAGGGCCCGGACATAGAACTCCCGGCTGCGGGCCAGATCGTTGACGCCGAGGGTTAGATGATCGATGACCACGCGGCGTCGAGGCACGGCCCGAACTCTACGCCGGCGGGCGGCGATCCTTAGGCTTGTTCTGAATGACCAACGCGACCGCCGCTGCCGACGCCGGACTCGACGTCCTCACCCGCGAGCGACTGCTCCGCCGGATCGGGCTGAGCACCGTGCCGGCCGCCAACGAGGAGGGCCTGCGCCTGGTCCACCGCGCGTTCGTGTCGCACGTTCCCTACGAGGACCTGGCTGTGCAGCTTGGCGAGTATCGGCCGCTCGATCTCGACGGCCTCGTGCGACGGATGCTCCACGGGGGGCGCGGTGGCTACTGCTTTGAGGCGAATACGGTGCTTCGAGCGCTCCTCGAGGCGCTCGGCTTCGCCGTCGAGCGCCGCGAGGGCATCGTCGACTCACGTGACGCCCGCAGCCGCGGGGAGTTGACGAACCACATGGCGCTGGTCGCTCACACTCCCGGCGGCGGCCCCTTCATTGCCGAGGCCGGGCTGGGCGAGGGGCCGCTGGACCCGCTGCCCCTGACCGAGGGGACGGTTACCTCAGGGGCGTTCGAGTACACGATCGTGCGTGATGATGGGGGATGGTGGGTGGAGCAGCACCCCTCCGTGTCGCTCCCGGGGTTTTGGTTCTCGGGCGCCGTCGCGACGCTGAGTGCCTTCGAACCGCATCATCGACGGTTGTCGAACTCTCCGGAATCGAGCTTCGTGAAGACGCTCGTCGTGCAGCGTCCGTTCGACGATCACATCCGCACGCTGCGCGCCCGTACTCTGTTCTACGACGGACCGGCGATCCGCGAACGCCACGTGCTGGAGGATTCAAGCGCCTTCGCGCACGCGCTGCAGGTCAACTTCGGAATCGACCCGCGCGCGCTCGGCGCCGAGCGGCTGGCTCGCCTGTGGCGCCAGGCCGAAGACCAGCACGCGCGCCGGGACTCGTAGCGGCGCCCGGACGACCGTCACGAGCGCCATTCCGGCAACCGCCCGTGCTCGGCGAGTTTGACCAGCGCCCGCAGCGTGAGCGCTCCACGCCACTCCACCGCCTGCCCCGCCGACCAAGCGAGCCAGTCGAACGTCCAGCCGCCATCGCCCTGCTGACCTCGCTCCAGCAGCTCCAAGTCCGCTCCGATTTGAGCTTTTGTGAACAGGGCGCGGCTGCGCCCGTCGGGTCGCTCGGACAGGGTGAGAGCTGTCAGGCGCTCATGTTCAGTGCCGCCGGGGACGGGTAACGAGCCGTCGTCGTCGAGTTGCGACCCCAGGCGCTCGATCCCTGCCCGGGTGCGCGCGGAGTCAGGAACGCGGTCGAGAAAGTCGAGCGCGAACTTCACCCAGTAGCCGCTGAGCTGGGCGGGGCCCTCGAGTCGCGCCCAGCACCAGTCGGTTGCCCGCGGGAGCCACGGCGTGGTTGCGCCGGATTCCCACAGCGCCCCCGCGATCCCGAACGTCAGATGCGAGCCACCATCCGAGGGGACCATCCACGGCGCGTGCGGATAGGCAGCCGCGGTCGGCATGACGAACGGCACTCCACCGTCCGGGTCGGCGATCGACCCGATCCACCCAGCGGCATCGGCGATCATCGGATCGTCCCGAGCTCCGACGCTGAGCAGAACCTCGAGCGCGTGGAGCGTCGCGGCCGGTTCGCTCTCCGGCGCACGTACATCCGGCTCCATCGCGTGGCCGAAGCCACCGTCGGGGTTCCGGTAGGCACGCAGCGCGCCGAGCACGGGGGCCACCGGCGCTCCGTGTCGAAGCACTGCGAGGCGGTGGCGATCGAGCAACCGGGCGTTGGCCAGTATGAACTGCTCGGCGGCGTCGATGTCGATCGGCATAGGCTCCACGGTAGCCGTGACCCCGAGAATTCTCCACGGCGGCTTCTCCGAGACCTACGTACAGCTGGTCCGCGCCTCCGCCGCCTCAGCTGACGCCGGAGAGCACCGGCGTGAACGCCGGCCGCTCGGCCATCGGACGGACGTCGACCGCGACGACCTTGTACTCCGGGCACGAGGTGTTGACGTCGGCCGACTGGCCCACCAGCAGGTTGGTTCGCGCCTCGGGAAAGTGGAACGAGGTGAACACATGTCCAGGCTCGATCCGCTCGGTGACGCGCGCGTGCAGCTCGGTCTGCCCGACCCGGCTGCGCACCGACACCTTGTCGCCATCGGAGATCCAAAGGCGCTCAGCATCGACCGGATGGATCTCAAGCCAGTCGCGGTCGACGAGCGTGACATTGTGGGTGCGCCGGGTCATCGTTCCGGCGTTGTAATGCTGCAGCACGCGGCCGGTCACCAGCACGAGCGGGAACTCGACGTCCGGCGCGTCGCCCGGAGCCTTGTACGGCAGCGCGGCGAACTGGCCGCGGCCACCCGGCCGGTCGAACGTCGTGTCGTACAACGTCGGCGAGTCGGTGCCGTCAGCGTGAACCGGCCACTGCAGTCCCCGCCGCCCAAGCCGCTCCCGGCTGACGCCGGCGTAAGTCGGGGTGAGGCGCGCAATCTCGTCCAGGGCGTCCCACGGGGTCTGCCAGCCCATCTCGTGGCCCAGCATGCGTGAAACGCTCATGATGATGTCGATGTCGGTCCTCGCGCCGCCCGGCGGGTCGATCGCGGCCTCGACGGCCTGAAAGCGCCGCTCGGCGTTGATGAATGTGCCCGACTTCTCGAGGAACGACGAGGCGGGAAGGACCACGTCGGCGTACTTGGTCGTCTCGTTCTCGAAGATCTCCTGGCAGACGACGAACTCAAGGTTGTCCAGGGCGGCGGTCACGTGCGCGGTGTCGGGGTCGGTCTGCGCGACGTCCTCGCCGAAGATGTACATCGCCTTCAGCTCACCGGCGATCGCCGCGTCGAACATCTGTGGGATTGTGTAGCCCTTCTGGCGGGACAGCTTCACGCCCCACGCCTGTTCGAAGCTGCTTGCCACCTGCTCATCGCTCACGGGGCGGTACGCCGTGTAGGTGTCCGGCAGCGCGCCCATGTCGGAGGATCCCTGGACGTTGTTCTGGCCGCGCAGCGGCAACAGTGCCGATCCCGGCTGGCCGACCTTGCCGGTCATCATCGCCAGGTTGCAGAGCAGCTGCACGACCTCTGATCCGTACTTGTGCTCGGTCACGCCGAGGCCCCACAGCAGCGAACCGCTCTGCGCCTCGCCGTAGATGTGGGCGGCCGCTTCGAGATCCGCCGCGGGAATCCCGGTGATCGCCTCGACTGCGACGGGATCGTAGAGCTCGAGCAGCTCCTCCAGCGCATCGTAGCCGTCGGTTCGGGCGGCGATGAAGTCCTCGTCGACGAGGCCGTCGCGGCTCACCACGTGGCAGAGACCGAGCACCACCGCCGCATTGGTGCCGGGGCGCGGCGAGAGGTGCAGGGCGCCGTAGTCGGCCAGCTCGATGCGCCGCGGATCGACCGTGATCAGCTTGCAGCCCCGTAGCGCCGCCTGCTTGATCCGGGCGCCGACCACCGGGTGACCCTGGGTGGGATTGACCCCGATCATCACCGCCACCTCGGCATGGTCGATGTCCGTGAACGAGCCGGTGGCTCCGGACAGGCCGAAGGAGCGGCGCAGCGCGAACGAGGTCGGCGAATGGCACACGCGCGAGCAGTTGTCGATGTTGTTGGTCCCGATCGCGGCGCGCATCAGCCGGGACATCGCGTAGCAGTCCTCGTTGGTGGCCCGGGAAGAGGCCAGACCGGCGATCGCATCCGGGCCGTACTGGGACTTGATCCGCGTCAGCTCGCTGACGATCCGCTGGAGCGCCTCGTCCCAGCTGGCGACGCGGAATTCGCCGCCCTCACGGATCAGCGGTGATGTCAGTCGGTCACGAGACCGCGTGAACTGGTGGGCAAAGCGCCCCTTCAGGCAGGTGTGACCCTCGTTCGCGGGGCCGTCGAGGGCGGGGGAGATCGATGCGATCCGGCCCTGCCTGGCGTGTGCCTCCAGCCGGCAACCGACGCCGCAGTAGCCGCAGGTCGTGGTAACGGTGTGATCAAATCGCTCGGCTTCCATACTCCCGTCTCCTACGATCGTAGTCCCTTGCGCAACCGCGGGCCAGGTTCGGCGAGCGCCCCCAAGCCGGTTTCGACCACCCCGTCGAGCAGCGTTATCTCAGTAATCGCATCCGTGGGGCAGGTGTCCGCGCAGGCCCCGCAGGAGACGCAGGTCGAGTCCTGGAAGCCGCTGTCGAGGCCCGCGGTGATGTTTGCCTCAAAGCCGCGCCCCGTCGCGGTCAGCGCGAACGCCCCCTGGACCTCGTCGCAGGCGCGAACGCAGCGCCCGCACGAGATACACAGCTCGTGCTGGAAGGCGAGATAGGGATGGCGGAGATCGTGCTCGCCGCGATGGGTGGCTCCGGGCCAGCGGGGTTCGCCCACCCCGAGCCGCCGGGCGGTGTCGGCGAGTTCTGTGTGCGGCGCGGGCTCCTGCGGTAGCTCCGACAGGACGAGCTCGACCACGGCTGCAGCGACGCGTCGGGCGCTGGAGTCGGTGGTGTCGATAACCATCCCGTCGCGGCACGGCGTGGTGCACGCCGGCAGCGGCTTGGGCGACCCCTCGACGCCGACCAGGCACACGCGGCAGGCGCCAAACGGGGCCTGCCGCTCGTCGTAGCAGAGCGTCGGTACCCATTCGCCAGCCGCGCGGGCTGCCTCAAGGATCGTCGCGCCGTCGGCGACTTCGAGGGGAGTGCCGTCGATCTCCACGCGCGTCATGCCAGTCCGAGCTCCTCCGGAAAGTGTGCCAGCAGGCTTCGCAGCGGTGCCGGCATCCCGCTGCCGTGCGCACAGAGGCTCCCCAGCTCCAACGCCTCCAGCAGTTGCTCGAAGCGCTCGCGGTCGACGGGAGCCTCGCTGGCGAACATGTCGTGTGCGCGCGCTAGGCCGATCCGGCAGGGAAAGCACTTCCCGCAGCTCTCGTGGGCGCCGAAGTGGAGCAGGTGACTGGTGAGGGCGCGCATGTCGGTGTGATCGTCGAACGCCAGGATGCTCCCGTGGCCGACCATGCAGCCCTCGGCGGCGAGCGCATCGAAGTCGAAGGCCGTGTCCAACCGGCCGGCCGGGAGGATGCCCCCGAGCGGCCCGCCGATCTGGACGGCCTTGATCGCGCCACCGTCGCGCAGGCCGCCGGCCACGCGCTCGCACAGCTCGCGGACCGGGAGACCAAACGGGACCTCGAAGACGGTCGGGTGGGCGAAGCGCTCGTTGAAGCACACGAGCTTGCTGCCGGCGGTCTTGCTGTCCGGGCTCAGCGCGTGATAGGCCTGGGCTCCCCGAGCCGCGATGAACGGCATGTTGGCCAGCGTCTCGATGTTGTTGACCACTGTCGGACGTCCGTACACGCCGCGCTCGGCCGGGAACGGCGGCCGCGCCGAGACGGTGCCGCGCAGTCCCTGTAGGCAGGCGAGCAGCGCCGTCTCCTCGCCCACCACGTAGGACCCGGCGCCCTCGACGACCGTCACGTCGAAGTCGAAGCCGCTGCCCAGGATGTCATCGCCGAACCACCCGTCGGAGTGAGCGCGCTCGATTCCGGCGTCCAGCGCCGGTTTGGACAGCGGGTACTCCGACCGGGTCAGGATGAACCCGTGAGCGGCCCCCACCGCGAACCCGGCCAGCGCCAGGCCCTCCAGGACGCGGGCCGGATTTCGCTCCATCAGGTACTTGTCGATGTAGGACCCGGGATCCCCCTCGTCGCCATTGGCGACGATGAACTTCTCCTCGCCGCTCGCTGCGCGCGTGAATCGCCACTTCGTTCCGGCCGGGAAGCCGGCGCCGCCGCGACCGCGGACCTCGGCGGCTTCGACGATCTCCAGCAATCCCTCCGGACCAAGTTCGGTCAGCGCCCGCCGCAGCCCCGACCAGTCGCCGGGTACGGTCAGCACGGGCTCGGTCAGCAGGCTCTCCCAATCCGGTTCCGCGGCCGAGGTCGTGTCACCTGCCAGAACACGCGCCACGACATCCTCGCCGGCGTCGATCACGTCTCCGTCGCGCACGGCGGGCGAGGAATGACAGAAGCCCAGGCAGACCGTCTCGGCCAGCGACACCGATCGATCGGCCCGTCGTTCGCCGAGCTCCACGGCCAGTCCCTCACGAATCGCGTCGACGTGATCGCCGCCGCTGGCCGCGAAGCACGCGGTACCCGTGCAGACGCGCACGTGGCGGGCGCCGCGTGGATTGAGCAGATCGTCGTAGAACGTCGAGACGCCGTACACCGCGGCCTCCGGGAGGCCGGATACCGAAGCGGCGAGCCGGCGATCGTCGTCGGTGACCTCGCCGTGATCCTCGACCGCCTGCTTGAGGACGTCAAGCGCCGTCGGCCCCGACACCTCGTGGTGACGGCGGATCAACTCAACGAGATTCTGCGACACGAGCTCCTCCTACAAATTTGTACAAACGATACATCGAGTCAGGGGCGGGTGACGAATCGGCTCGGCTCGGATCGGGTAGTCCGGCGTTGACAGAGAACCCCCGACTCTGGAGCCGTGGTCGAGATCCGAGACGAAGAACCACAGAAAGAGACGGTGCAGGAGGCGGCCGAGCACGCCGACCGAGCCGGCGAGCACCGCCAGGAGATGCAGCGTCGCGCGGCGCAGGCGGCGGCCGCCGAGCCCTCCGACGCCGCCGAGCTGGAGCGTGAATCCGCCGATCACGGCTCGGCCGCGCAGACCGAGGAGTCCCTGGCCGGCGAGCGCGCCCGGGAAGCCGACAAGCAGGCTGAGGACTGATTTTGGCGCCGCGGCCGCTCGGTTGACGCTCGCAGATGCGCATGGTTCTTAGGTGAGCCCTAGTCTGGTTGCGGTCATCCTATGCGGCGCTGTCGCCCTGCATTCTGGCACCGTTCGGTCAGCCCGGAGGAGCGGCGTTGAGTGCGCGGCGCTCGGCGCTCAGACCCAGCCCTTGCGGCGGAAGAAGGCGAGCAGGGCGACGCAGGTCAGGACCATGCTGCCGAGCCCGAGCACCCAGAACGTCCACGAGGCGTGGATCACCTGGTTGACCATGAACGAGAAGTTCATGCCGAAGAACCCGGTGATGAAGCTGAGCGGCAAGAATATCGTGGCGATGACGGTGAGCTGCTTCATCACGTCGTTCTGCCGGTTGCTGACCGTCGACAGGTACAGGTCCGTCGCCCCTGAGAGCAGGTCGCGGTAGGAGTCGATCAGGTCACTGATCCTGATCAGGTGGTCGTAGATGTCCCGGAAATAGTCACGCTCGTCGAGCTCGAGGCCCGGCAGCTCGGCGATCTGATCGATCGAGCGCGCGAACAGGTCGCGCTGGGGGCTGATCACCTTGCGCATCGAGACCAGCTGGCGCTTGAGCGCGAACAGACGCTGGAGTTGGAGATCGGTGGGATTGACTAGCACCGCCGCCTCGAGGTCGTCGATCTCGTCATCCATCACGGACAGCATCGGGAAGAAGCTGTCGGTGAGCCCGTCGAGCACGCGATAGAGCAGAAACTGCTCGCTATGCAGGACACGGTCCTCGAGTTGGCTCCGCAACGTGTCGAGTGCGGGCAGCAGCTCGTGGTGGATCGTCACGAGGAAGTGGCCGGAGATGAACAGGTGGACTTCCCGCAGCGGCTCCTGGTCAGCGGGAGCTTCCGGCCAACCACCGTAGAAGACGAGGAACACATAGTCGCCATAGTCGTCGAGCTTCGGACGCTGGCCGAAGTCGTTGGTGTCCTCGAGCGCGAGCGGGTGAAACTTGAAGATCTTCCGCAGGCTCTCGAGCTCCTCTTGACCCGGCGCGGTCAGGTCGAGCCAGAAGAACCGGTCGTGGTCGAGATGCGCCCGGATGTCCGCTTCGTCGAGACTCGTCAGGCACGGGACGACGACGGTGAACCCCTCGCCACCCTCGTCCTTCGCCACCGCGTTGGCCTTTCCGACGGGCATCCTGTCTATCTATTCGATGTCTGAGGCAAGACTCTTGCGGCGAGCGTCGATCGGGTGCCGCCACGGCTACGCTCGGCCGATGGCCCAGATCGAGGCAATAGCAGGCCGCACGAGACCGCTGGACCGCGTGCCGGCCTTCGGACTGGTCGGCGTGGCGATCGCCTCGGTGCAGTTCGGATCCGCTCTCGCGTCAACGCTGTTTTCGCAGGTCGGCCCCAGCGGCGCGGTCCTGCTGCGGCTCGTCTCGGCGACGATCGTGCTGCTCGCGCTGTGGCGCCCGCGGCTCACGGGCTGGAGCCGGCGCGAGCTTCTGCTCGCCGGTTCCTTCGGGCTCGTCCTGGCGGGCATGAACCTGTGCTTCTATGCCGCGCTTCACCGGATCCCGCTGGGCGCGGCGGTGACGATCGAGTTCGTCGGACCGCTGACGGTGGCCATCGCAAGCTCCCACCGCCGGCTGGATCTGCTGTGGGTGGCCCTGGCGGTGCTCGGCATCATCGCCCTGACGCACGGCGGAACCTCAGGGCTCAGCGGGCTCGGCATTCTGCTCGCGCTGCTCGCCGGCGGCTTCTGGGGTGCATACATCCTGCTCAATTCGCGCGTCGGAAGAGCCTTCGAGGGCGGAGCCGGCCTGGCGGTCGCTATGTGCGTGGCCGCACTGGTCACCCTGCCGATCGGGGTGGCCGACGGGGGCTCCAGGCTGCTCACGCCGCGCTCGCTGTTGATCGGGTCCGCGGTCGGCATGCTGTCCTCGGCGATCCCGTATTCGTTCGAGGTCGAGGCCCTGCGGCGACTTGACCCGGGCGTGTTCGCCGTCCTCATGAGCCTCGAGCCCGCGGTCGCGGCGTTGGCGGGATTCCTGGTGCTGGGACAGGGCCTCGGGTGGCGCGCCCTGTTCGGGATCGTGCTCGTGGTGCTGGCTTCCGTCGGCGCATCGCGAGGAACGCGCAAGGCGCCGGTGGCCGTCTAGCCCCCTCTCGCTCCGCGGTTGCGCAGCTCGTCGGCAGGGGCTTCGATCGTGATCGACATCGTCGCGGCAACTATCTCACAAGTCTGGAAGAGATCAAAGCTTTGACTCGCTAGTGGTTCATCCGGTTAGTTCGTTTTGTTAGTGGAGTGTTCATGCTTCGAGGGTCTTGCCGGTATACGTCCACTTGAACGGTCGGGCGGTCTGGTTGTACGTCTCGATGTACGCGAGCATCTGC
>JBPCMW010000125.1:0-10937 GCA_051001875.1 Solirubrobacteraceae bacterium
ACAGATGCTGGCGTACATCGAGACGTACAACCAGGCCGCCAAGCCGTTCAAGTGGACGTACACCGGCAAGACCCTCGAAGCATGAGCATTCCACTAACTCAACGAACTAACAGGATGAACCACTAGGGACCCGAGGAAGCGCACCATCTCCTTGCCCGAGTTGGTCGCCCTGCCCTCCTTGTAACACGGGTATGCGCGTGGGGAGCCGGAGTCATCGGCCCACCCGGTCTCGATGTAGGGGTAGCCGGGGAGCGCCGTGGCGATCTGCTGCCCCGCCCTCACCACCTTGCCCACCGGGGCCAGATTGTTCAGGTGCTCGGCCACGTAGATGACCTCGCCGGCGTGGCTGCCGCTGGTCAGCCGGTACCAGATCAGATGACCCCCGGGCCAGCCGCTGTGGCTGTCGGAGCCGAGGATCACCGCGTCGCCCACGGCCAGCACCGGAAGCTTGGCCGCGGGCCCCCAATCCATGCCCATGTCCGTCCGGCCCGGCTGCCAGCGCTGGTCTGAGAATGGATCCACGTACCGGCTGGCCGGCCCGACGCCCAACGCGAGCGCCGGAACCGACCCGCACAGCAAGGCGGCCAGTGTGCCGAGGCACGCGAGCAGGGTGCAGGACGTCATCCTCATCGACCTCTGTATCGGTGAGCGTCCCGGCAGCCTTGACCGGTCCTGGACGCATTGCCAAGCGCTGAATGTCAGTGCGCGAACGCCTGACGCACCTCGGGCTTCGGGCCCGGCAGCGGCCCCTCGAGCGACTGTAGGAACTCGGTCTGCTCACTCAGATGATCGAGCAGCAGGTTCGCCATCTCGTGGTTCATGCCCGCACGCACCACGATCCGCAGCACGCTCAGGTCCTCCCGGTTCGCGGGGAACGTATAGGCGGGAACGAGCCAGCCCCGCTGGCGCAGACGATCGGAGACGTCGAACACCGTGTAGTTGCGGATTTCCGGATCGATCGCGAACGCGAACACCGGCAGCTCGCTCCCGTCGCTGAGCAGCTGATACGGCCCCATCTCGGCGATGCCCGCGGACAGCTGGTGGGCCACGTCCTGGGCGTTCTGCATCACTCGCCGGTATCCCCCCCGCCCGAGGCTGGTGAACATGAAGTACTGCGCGATCACCTCGCTTCCGGGCCGCGAGAAGTTGAGCGCGAACGTCGGCATGTGTCCGCCCAGGTAGTTGACGTCAAAGATCAACTCCTTGGGCAACGCGTCCTTGCTGCGCCACAGTGCCCACCCGACGCCCGGGTACACGAGCCCGTATTTGTGGCCACTGGCATTGATCGACTGCACGCGGTCGATCCGAAAGTCCCACTCAAGCTCCGGCTGGAGGAACGGCGCGACGAACCCTCCGGAGGCCGCGTCGACGTGCAGCGGCACGTGCAGACCCTTGTCACTCTCCAGCTGGTCGAGCGCCGTGGCGATCTCCTGCACCGGCTCGTAGCTGCCGTCGAACGTCGAGCCCAGAATGGCCACGACCCCAATCGTGTTCTCGTCGCACCGAGCCACAGCCTGTTCGGCGCCGAGATGAAACCGGTGACCTTCCATCGGCACCATCCGCGGCTCGACCTCCCAGTAGCGGCAGAACTTCTCCCAGCACACCTGGACGTTCGCCCCCATCACCAGGTTGGGGCGGTCGGCCGGCTTGCCAGCCTTGTTCATCCGCTCGCGCCAGCGCCACTTGAGCGCCATGCCCGCCAGCATCGCCGCCTCGCTGGATCCGGTGGTCGAGCAGCCGGTCGCCTGCTCCTGCTCGGGAGCGTTCCACAGGTCGGCGATGATCCGGACGCACCGAGCCTCGATCGCTGCGGTCTGCGGGTACTCGTCCTTGTCGATCATGTTCTTGTCGGCGCTGTCGGCCATCAGCGTGGCCGCGGTGGACGGCATCCAGGTGGTGACGAACGTCGCCAGGTTGAGCCGGGCCTGACCGTCGAGCAGCAGCTCGCTCGAGATCAGCTCGTAGGAGACCTCGCCTCCGAGCCCCCTGTCCGACAGCCGCTCCAACGGCATCTGGAGCGCCGGATCGGGGTGGTGGGCTGGGTCGGCGGAAGGCCGATGTCGGTGATGATGGTCTTCATGCGGGCTGAGCGCCACAGGTGTCTCCTTGGTTTGGGAGGGGGCCGGCCGCATCATCGCGCAGGTGGTACCTTCAGCCAAGCGGCCGGTGCCGCGGGCCTGTACAGCGAGAAGGGGGCGGACCCGGTGAAGTCAGTTTGCAACAGCGTCCTCAGATCGCCCAGAATCCCCTGACCTCCGAGTCGCGGCGCTCGAACTTGCACGAATCCGACGAGGCTGAGACCCTGCAACTGCGGCGCTACACCGAGGCCGACGCAGCGGCGGTCGGGGCGCTGCACAACAACAGCGTGAACTTGCTGGACGGCTACGGCGACAACGGAACCGGCGATGAGGACCTGCGGAACGTCGCTGAGGTGTATCTGGAGGCGGGAGGCGAATTCTTGGTCGGCGAGGCGGATGGAAAGCTCGTCGCGATGGGCGCCCTGCTGCGAACCGGGCCGGCGAGCGGTGAGATCAAGCGCATGCGGGTCGAGCGAAATTACCAACGCCAGGGATTCGGCAGCCGCATCCTCGCGGAACTCGAAGCCCGGGCGCGTGAGCTGGGCTACCGGCGTCTGCGGCTGGATGCGACGACCGATCAGACCGCGGCCCAGGCGCTCTATCAGGAGCGCGGGTTCACGAAGATCGGCACCGGCCGGATGGGCCGGTTCGAGATCGTCATCTTCGAGAAGCGGCTGGATCCGCCGGAGCGCTAGTCACTCCCAGTTGACGTGCAAGGCCGCCGGCTTGCGGAATACCAAGCCCCGGAACTCCGATAGCCGCTCGGGGTCCAGACGCAGCCCCGGTAGCGCCTCGATCAGGACGGCGAGTCCGGTCCGCGTCTCCAGCCGCGCGAGGTGTACCCCAACGCAGACATGCGGTCCCTGGGCAAAGGCCAGATGCCGACGGGTGTTTGGCCGCTGGAGGTCGAACTGGTCGGGATCGCCGAACACGGCCGGGTCCCGATTTGCGGCAGCGATCGACAGGCGCACCAGCTCGCCGCGGGCGATCTGCGCGTTGCCGAGCGTGGTTTCACGTGTTGCGTAGCGGTCGATCACCGCGGCGGCGGGCTCGAGTCTCAGCGACTCTTCGATCGCCGCGTCGAGCAGGTCCGGCTGGCTGCGTATGAGCTTCAGCCGGTCGGTCCGCTGCAGCAGATGCAGCAGCGCGCCGGCGATCATGCCCTCGGTCGTCTCGATCCCGCCGAACAGGAGCACGGCGGCGTTGGAGACGATCTGCTCCCGGGAGAGCTCGGTGCTCTGGGCGGCAGCCGCCAGCAGCGAATCGCTGCCCGGCTCCTCGATCACGGCGCTCAGCCGTTCGCTGAGCGCTGAGAACGCCAGCCGCCCCTCGGCATCGACCTCCGCCCCGGCCGTTATCTTGGTCACCGTCGAGACGATCGCCTCGTACCAGCGCAGCACCGCCGGGACCTCGCCCGCCTCGAGGCCGAGCGCGCGAGTCACGATCGCCGCGGCCAGCGGACCGGCAAAGGCACGACGTAGCTCCGCCTCGGTGCCTCCTCGCCGTAGCCCGTCGATCAGCCGCCAGGCCTCCTGCGCCGCCGCTTGCGCAAACCGCTCCCGGACCGCGACGGACCGAAACGGCGCGACGAACGGCGTCCGGTGGCGGGCGTGCTCGTCGCCGTCGAGGCTCAGCATGCTCGGGCCGATCACCCGAGCGGTCGAGAATCGCGGATCGTCGACGGTGAACGTGCTCGCATCCCGCATCGCCGTAAGCGCCAGGTCGTGGCGCGTCACCAGCCAGCCGTCGAGCACGGGGATCCACGACACCGGCTCGCGTTCGCGCAGCCGCGCCAGCACCGGATGCGGATCGGCGTCGAGCTGCTCGACGGTGACCCCGGCGCCGACGGGGTACCGATCTGGGGACGCCACACAACGAGCATGTCATCCCAGCGGAGGGGGCTGGCAGCCGATGTCCACGAGATGCGCTGCGAAGGCCAGGCGATCACGGTCGGGGTGAAACGGATCGTTGCCGTCTCGCAACAGCGAGCTCACGCGCTCAAGGTCGTAGAGCAACCCCAGCTTCCCCGGTGGGTCGTCCCATTCTCCGGAGTCGTAGCGCTCGGTCCATGCCGCCAGCGCCGCCAGCGCCTCGATTTGGACCTGGTCCTCCCACCAGCCTGAGCGGACCGGCAGCCGGTAGCGGACCCGCAGCGTGCAGACATCGCTCCACAGCTGTTCAAACCACAGCCAGCGCTCTCGCGGCAGCAGACCGTGCGAGCTGAGCGGCCAGCGTCGTCCTTCGCCCTCGGCCCAGTCACCCTCCCGGGGATCAAAGCCATCGTCTCCTGGCTCCAGCCAGCTCATGGCCCGCCGAGCCTCGCCATTCGCCGGTCGGCAAACCACATCCGCAGACGGATCATCGCGGGCGCAATCCGCCCGTAGAGCAGGAGCGCCTGCCCCTGGGGGAGCTGCCGCAACGCCTCGGGGGCGATCAGCGGCCGGCGACGGCGAGCCGAGGAGCGCGTTGTGCCCCCGGCCCCGGTGGTGCGGGTGAAGTCCCGCGCCTCCTCTTCGCCCACCAGACCGGCGAAATAGCGCAGCGTCTCAAGGTCCGCCACCCCCGGCAGCAGCATTCGCGCCCGGTGGCTGTTCACGACCGTCTCGGCCTGCTGCCCGTACCGCGTTCGCGCCTGGGCGAGGTCGTGGAAGATCGATACGAGCTGGATGTTGTGGCTGGGCGCCGTGGAGGCGATCTCGGCCAGGTTCGGCAGCGGCGCGACGTTGCCGGCCTCATCCAGGCACAGCAGCAGCGGCCGCTCCAATGCTCCGCCGGCCACCGTGGCCCGCTCGTAGGCGCGGTCCACCACCTCGGAGAGCAGCGCCAGAAAGATCGGCCTCAGCAACTTCGAGGCCTTGGCATCGCCGATCAGGTACAGCGTGGCGGCCTCGTCAAGCAGGCCGTCGGCGGTGATCTCGCACGAGGCCGCGGAGCGAGCCACGCGTGTGAACCGGTACGCCCGCAGGAGCGCCTGCGCGGTTGCCTCGATCGACGAACGGGTGCGGTCGGCCTGCATCTCGAACGCCCGCACCCCGTCATACGCGGCGTGAGCATCGGCCAGCTCGTCCTCGTTCGCCGCCTGTCCGGCGGCCTGGGCCAGCGCCTCGTCGAGTTCACGGCTGCCCTGGCCGTAGACCCAGCGGACGACGGTGTCGATCTTTGCCCCGGTCACCGAGGCCGCGTACAGCAGTGGGGCGAGCCGCTGCTCGGCGGCGAGGGCCCAGAAGTCGCCCCCTTCGACGCTGCGGCGATCGAGCTCCCCGGCGGCAGCGAGCCTCCAGGCGACCTCGAGCGCTCCGTCCCACGTGCGCGCCTGGCGAAGGGGAGACCAGGTGTGTGCCTGCACCCCGGCCAACCCGAACGGGTCGAACACGAACACTCGCCCGAGCTCACGCCGGCGTCGAACCGTGGCGCCGAGCAGATCGGTCTTGATCGACGACGCAACGGCCGGCCCGCTCCACTCGAGCAGCGCCGGGATCGCCAGTCCCGCTGACTTGCCCGACTGGGGCGGACCGAACGCCACCAGGGCATGCCGCTGTTCGGCGTGGAGCAGCCGACCGCCGTGACGACCCAGCGCGAGCCGCGCCGCACCGCTTGACCGTGAGCGCAAGGGGCGCAGCTCTCGCGCGGTGGCCCATCGCGCTCCGCCTTCGCCGCGGCGGGGCCATCCGAGCCAGCCGGCACGGGACAGCGCCAGCCGGGCGCCGGCCACTGCGGCGAGCAGCAGCCCCAGCGCGGCATAGAAGCCACTCGCATCCGGAAGGCTCGGCCGGGCGAGTGCCGGCCATGCCGAGGCTGGGTTGGTCAGCCGGGTCGGCAGCCGGGCCAGCACCGCCAGCAGCTGCGCGAGGTCGACGCCCGGCCAGCCGGCGCCGAACAGCGCACCCGCGATACCGCCCCACAGCCAGACCAGGCCGGCGAGGCCCAGGACCGAGCCGATCAAGGCAAGCATGGCGACGTCGGAGATTCCCTCGGAACGTGTCCGGTTCATTTGCGATCGGTGTCCTGAACGCTGATCCGCATCCCCGTGTCGGTGTTTGTAAAGGCTGCCTCCATCCGTGAGCGGTAGTGCTGAACCACGAATGAGCGTGAGCCAACGCGCCACAGCGCCTGGCCGGCCGACAGCAGCGAGAGCAGCTGCGCCTCGGTCTCGGAGAGCCCGAGCAGCTGGCGGGTGAGCGGCACCTGGCTCTCGTCCTGGTGGTAGACGATCCGCGTGGAGGCATCGGCGATCAGGCCCTCGGCGATTCGCGCGGCGCGGGAGCCGGCATCGCCCGCTGCGTGCAGGTCGGCGAGCTTGTGGAGCACGACCAGGTTCATCACCCCGAACTGGCGGGCCAGCTTGAAGTTCGACTGAAACCACTCGCCGAGACCGGTGTGCTGGACGATCTTCCACGATTCGTCCGCCACGTTGATCAGTCGCTCCCGGCCGGGGCGCTCGGCCATCCGCGCGAGCAGCGCGCTCATCCAGGCGGTGGCACACGCCATCAGGATCCCGACCGCGGGCGAGTCGCGGACGGCGTGCAGGTCGAGGACGAGCAGCCTGGCATCCAGATCCAGCCCGGGAGTCGTCGGGCCGTCGAACATGCCCCGCAGCGGTCCTTGACACAGGTCCTGAAGCGCCAACGCCGCGCGACGAACATCGCCGGCCAGCTGCTCGACGTCGGTGCGCAGACGATCCGCCATCGCGCTGACGGGCGAGAACAGCAGGGCCGCGATCTCGGGCAGCGTCGGATCCTGGTCGCTGCTGGCTCGCACCGTCCGCAGTGCCTCGCGCAGTGCGGCCGCCTCGATTTGCGTGAGTGGTCCACCGACCGCGGTCACGGCCACGGCTCGCAGGAGATCGAGCTGGGCGTGCTCCTCCGGCCGGGAGGCCAGCGGGTTCAGCCGGACGCCCGCCCCCGGGACGAGCGAGATCGGCCTCACCCCGACGGCGGCGCACAGCGGTCCGTACTCGCGCTTGACGTCCAGCACGAACGCTCGGCGGCCGAACAGCAGCATCCGCCACAGCAGCGTCTTGACCAGCGCACTCTTGCCCTGGCCGAGCTTCCCCAGCACGATCACGTTCGGGTCATCGAGCGTGCCCTCGCCGTAGAGGACCCACGGGTCAAAGCAGAACGCACCGTCGGCCGAGTCCCGTCCGATGAACACCCCCCGCCCGCCCAGCCCCCCCGGGGTCATGAACGGATAGATCGCCTGCGCGTGCCGGGTCGTCACGCGGTGGCCGGGCCGCTGCGCCGGGCGCAGGCTCATGATTTCAGCCCCCGGCAGAGCGGCAGCGTGAAGGCGAACGCCTCTGCCTGCTGGCCGTACATTCGGTGCAGCTCGAGCCGGGCCCGCGCCGCATGCTCGAGCACCTCGGAGCTGGCTCGCCGGAGGTCCTCGCCATCCCGGCCGGAGACGGTGACAAACCCGGCCAACCTGACCTCGCAATGGCCTGCCGCCAGCTCTGACTCCCGTCGGACCGTCGCATCCTCGGCCTGGCGCTGGCGGGCTGTCTCGGATTGGCCGAAGCGCTGGCGAAGGTCGCGGTCGGCCCGGTCGCGCGTGATCGCCGCTTCGACGTCGCGCGTGGACCGCTCCGGCGGAATCGGCTCGAACGTCACCGCCACGGTCCGTACGACGCTCGAGCGGCCGAGCAGCGCGTCCATGAACATCGGAGAGACATCCACGCGGGGCCACCCACCTATCCAGTAGGTCGCGTGCAGCGCGCCGTCGCTGCGGTAGTGGTCCCAAGACTCGACGGCACCCACGGGCCACGCATTCGCCTCGGCCAAGCCGTCACGGCCAGGATCGGCCGTCTCCAGCGTGGTCAGCTCCGCGCGGGCGTATGGGTCAAAGGCGGTGCGCAGGGCGCGGGCGAGCTGACCGGTGCTAAGTGCTCCCTGAACCGTCACCTCGGCGGCCTCAAGACCCTGAGCCACCCGCTCGGTCTCCTCCACCAGCGCTCGGGTGACGCTATCGGCGCCGCGCTCGCGGACCCGCCGTGCGTCGACTTGGACGGCGACGAGGATTTCGTGCTCCTGCGTGACCCTCGCCGTCGTCCCGATCAACTCCAGGTAAGACTCGATCATCGATGTGCCGCGCAAGGGCACGGCCGGATCGCGTTCAGCGTGCAGCCAGCGCGCCAGCTCGTCCCCCTGAGTGGGTGCCGTTCGCTCGATCCACCCGATCCTGCGGATCGCGGTGCTTGAGGCGCCCGACAGCACAAGCCCCCACCTCGCCAGGCGCCGCTCCTGCGACTCCGGGTCGAGCAGCGAGAACGACGACACGCGGCAGGCCAGCACCGCGGTCAGCCGACGTCCCGAGCGCTCGGACAGGATCCCGATGGGTCGCTCTCGGTAGGCCGCGTCGGTGATCCGCACCCCGCGCAGCGCGGGCGGTGGCCCGGGCTCGGGGTCGCCTCTCCGCAGTCGGAATCCGCGGGCTGGAACCGGCGAACGGAAGTGCCGGCCGCCGCTCACCCCGCGGGCCACGAACGCTGCCACGATCGGGGTCCATTCCTCCGCGCTGCGTCGCGCGATCGGCACAACCGTGACGGCGCAGGCGGCGGAGAACACTAGCGTGGCTACGAGAGCCCCGGTCACCGTCGGGGTCCGGTCCAGGACGGCGATCGCCAGCACCGCGCCGGTCGCGATCGACGCCGCCTGTCCGCCCCGCAGGGGCCCGAGGATGCCGCGTCGCTCCAGCGGCCCGAAGCGGTAGCGCAGCCGCGAGTTCATCGCTCGGCGCCGGGGTCGTCGTCCGAGTCCGACCCGTCGCGGGTTTTGGGTTGCGGGGGCGGCTGGGGCAAGGGCGCCACCGGCGGGGGGGCCACGGGCGGGGGCGCCAGCGGCGGGGTCGTCAAAAGCGCCTCCGGGCCAAGCTCGAGCGTGGGACCGGCGGCGCGCCGGATGCGCTCCTTCAGATCGGGAAGCACGTCCTGGGTCGCGTGCGGGTTGGCTTCGCTCGCGCCGCCGTCGGGACCGGGTGCGGAATGCGACTCGACACCGGTTTCGGGCGGGGTTGACGCGGCGAGCGCTGGGCCGGCTCCGGACCTGCCTCCCGCCGCCGCGCCGGCGAGCGAGACGGCCTCCCTGCTCGTCGCGGCGCCGACCATGAGCTCAGCGTCGGGCCGGCCATCCTGGCCGGCTGCGTCGCGTTTGCCCGCGCTCTGCGCCCCGGAAGTGAGCTTGTCGGACTCACCTCGCGCCGCGTCAGGTTCGGTGGTCGGCTCGGTTGTGTCCTGCGCCTGGCCCCGCATCCCGGCCATCACCGAGCCGGCCCAGTCCCCGGCGCCCCCGGCGGCGGAGTCGACCGCCCCGTGGACGCCACGCATTCGCCAGCCTTCTCCGCGGAACTGGCCGGCCGCGGCGCTCGCGAGCTCCGTCATCGGCAGCAGTCGAACCAGCGCCCACGGCGCCGCCGCCGCGAGCACGACGAGAACGAGCCCGGCCAGCATCCCGCCCACGCCGCCCGAGCCCCTCTGTCCGAGCGCCGCGCCGCCGAGCGCGAGCACGGCCACGATCGCGAACTTGGACAGAATCAGGGCCACGAGCAGCTCCACCACCCGGATCGCCCAGACTCGCCGCGCAGGCCACACGAACGCCGCGAAGGCCAGCGGCAGCATCAGGACCACGATGTACACGGCAGCCTCCCGCATCAGCATCTCCACCCAGAGCAGGACGGCCGCGGAAACGGTCAGGAGGCCCACGAAGAACGCGACGAACGGAGAACGTGAGAGCACGCTGAGCGTCCCCGAGACCAGCCCGAGCTGGGCGAGAAAGCGTGTCCCGGCGCCGCCGGCCGCCGAGGAAACAGCGGCTGAAATCTCGTCGGAGGCGGCCAGCAACAGCATGGTCAGCGGCGCAGCGACGCTGACCGCCAGCAGGGACAGGGGGAGATAACCCAGCGAAGCGCGGGCGAGGAGGCCAAGGTCGGAGTGGATCAGCGCCTGCACGGCGGCGGCGAACAGAAACGGCAGCGTCAGCAGCGCGGCAATCCCGGCCATTCGCCAGTAGGTCGAGGAGAACCAGGTAGTCGTCAGCTGCGGCCGGGTCGTCTTGTCGAGAACGGTGGCCGTGTCGTGCAGGGCGGTCTTGGCGCCCCCCAGCACCCATGTCCCGACGGCCGCTAGGCCGATGAGCGCGGCGGCCCGCGTTCCCAGGCTGCCGGCGCCACTGCCACCTCCGCCGCCCAGGAGCGTCTTCGCGGCGCCTCCGGCGTGGCCGGTCACGAGCTTCTTCCCGCCATTGATGAGTTGGTCGCCGCGCTGAAGTACGCCGCACAGCTTGCCGGCGACGCCGCTGACCCAGCCGGCCACGCCACAGACGGGCTTGAGCGGATTGAAGGCGGAGGCTGCCGGTGCCCGGGCTCCCCCGACAGCGAGGGCCAATAGCAGCGCGAGCGTCGCGGCCCACAGCCGCTGCGGTGCAGGAGGGGTCATCACTTTGCCTGCGTCCCCAGGTGCTGGAAGAAGTTGACCAGCCCCGGAGCTGCCCCGACGACGAGCGCCGCAGCAGCTGAAGTCAGGGCTGCCATACGACCGCGGGCGGCGTACTGGTGGTTGTGGCTGTGCGAGGCCACCGCCCACAGACCTGCCCCGATGAAGGCGCCGAGTAGGGCGATTGCCAGAGCCCACGCCTCGGCGCCGTTGACCAGCTGCTGCAAGACATTGCTGCCCGGCAGTCCCTTGAGGTTGGGGTGCGCAGTAACGGCTGGCGCCAGTCCTGCCTCCGCCATCCAGCCCGCCGATCTAGAAGGCCCCTGAAGAAGTGAGGTTTTGAAGGACTGCGCCCGCGGGGGTGCGGCGAGTCGCGGTGCTTGGGGCTGTCCGGTGCTCAGGCTTGTTCGGCCGGTCGGGGGTCGTGCGGGGCTCCG
>JBPCMW010000126.1:0-10612 GCA_051001875.1 Solirubrobacteraceae bacterium
ACAGATGCTGGCGTACATCGAGACGTACAACCAGGCCGCCAAGCCGTTCAAGTGGACGTACACCGGCAAGACCCTCGAAGCATGAGCATTCCACTAACTCAACGAACTAACAGGATGAACCACTAGGCGCCGGCGCCGCCGGGGCCTAGCTGCTGGGCGCGCAGCTGCAACAACTCGAGCAGCTCACGCCCGCGGTGAAACGGATCGGAGATCGGCGGTCCGCCCTCGATCGGCAGGGCCGCCCTGAGACGGCCGTCGACCTCGGCCAGCAGCACTACCCCGTCCGGCGGGCGGGCGGAGTCCATTTCGGCCAAGGCTCGTAGCCGTGGAGCGTCGGCCGCGGCCGCGTAGCGGAGGGTCACGCGGGTCACGGGGGTGGCGTCGGCGTTCACGCGGGCGCGTCGGGCCTGATCGGCGAGATCGCTGCGGTGGGCCTGGGTGGCCAGCAAGGTCAGGCTTAGCATCGTGTTCCTCCTGGGGCGGATGGCGTCTATAACCGTCTAACCATCATAGCTGGTTTCTCTAACCGGTCAAGTACGATTGGTGGTGATGACGAAGAATCAAGCAGCGCCGGGAACGCTCGAGCTGGTCCGCCAGTTCGTGAACACGGTCGACCTCGAGCAGAGCGAGGAGCGGTTGCCGACTCCCGAGGCCCTGTCGACGTGGCTCGCCGACCAGCACTTGATCTCAGCTCCGACGCCGGCCGACGCTACGGACCTGCAGCACGCGATCGGGTTGCGGGAGGCGCTGCGGGCGATTCTGCTCGCTCACAACGGTGGCCCGGCGGTTCCGGCGGCGGCGGAAGAGACGTTCGACGACGCCGCTTGCCGCGCGCGGCTGCAGCTTCGCTTCCGCGGTGGAGACATGGCGCTCGAACCTGAGGCCGACGGCGTCGATGCCGGACTCGGCCGGCTGCTGGCCATCATGCACGCCGCGATCGCTCAGCACACCTGGGAGCGCCTCAAAGCATGTCGCGAGCACACCTGCGAGTGGGCGTTCTACGACCACACCAAGAACCGCTCAGGCGCCTGGTGCAACATGCGGGTGTGCGGCAACCGCGCGAAGGCCCGGGCTTACCGGGAGCGGCAGGTGCAGACAGATTCTTAATCAGTCTCACGTGCTCTGCGTGTCAGGATGAAGGCGGATGCCGAGCTTCTGCCGCCACAACCGCTTCGTCCAGAACTGCCCCATCTGCTCGCGTGAGCAGGAGGTCGAGGCGCGACCGATCCTGTCCTCCAGCGCTCCGCGGTCAACGCTTTCGCGGGAGAGCGGCTCGCCGCGCACGTCCTCGAATCGCGCGTCGACCACCTCGCCGTCCAACGCACCGAGGGCCCGCGGGGGCGGCGGCATGCGAGTGCAGCGGCTGGCGCGCGGAGTCGACGACGGCTTTCGATGCGCGGTGACCCCCGGGCTCAAGTCAGGTACCGATGCAGCGCGTCTGGCCGATGAGCTGGCGTTCGCGGCCACCCGCCTGAAGCGCCTCGAGGAGGATCCACCGGGTCTCTACGCCGAGCTGGCCGGCGGACGGGAAGATCGCGAGGAGCTCTGCTGGCTCGCCTTCCTGACCGCGTACATGTGTCCGCTGGAGAGCGATGACCCATTCAGCGCGATCGAGGCCGCTCGCACTCCGTGGCGATCGCCGGAGCCGCCGGCGCTTGATGCGGTCGCGCTCGGGCCGCGGTCGGCGCACGTGCCCGGGCGAGGAACGGCGACACTGTCCGCATACCGCGCCTGGGCAGCGCGGTCGGGCTCCCAGTCCGATGCGTTTCGCGGCGAAGCCGGCTGGAGCGCCGAGCGCCGGTTCGAACGCGTATTCGAGCGGCTGGCCCTGCCTGGTTTTCACCGCGACGCGAGGTTTGACCTGCTCGTGACGCTGGGGCGGGTGGGCGTCTTCGACCTACGCGCGAGCAAGCTGCACTTCGGCGGCGAGAACGAGGTCACGGTGGCGGCCAAGCGGGCCCTGGGCATCGGCGACTCGCTGCTCCTGGAGCGGCGCGCGGCACAGCTGGCGGACGTGTGTGGCCTCCCGATCGAGGCCCTCGACCTCGGGTTCTTCAACTGGGGGCGGGGCGAGCGCGCCACGCTCGGACTCGGCGCCGGGGCGCAAGCCGCGCCGGAGTTCGTCAGTTCAGCGCGGTCGGGCCTGGGTTTGCCAGACCCCACCTGATCGGGCGAGCCCGCGCACGCCACAGGCTCCGTCCGGGCCACCACCTACCTTTGCGGCGACCGATCCCCCAGCCGGAGTCGCAATGTCACTCTGCTTCATCGAACCGCAGAACGCCATCCGGGTCATCGCCGACTCGGTTGGTCGCGAGGCGCGGCGCCAGATCCTCGGAGAGGTCGTGCGCGCCTGGGTTGACGAGATCCCTGAGTCGGAGCTCGGATCTCATTACGCCAAGGCCGTCGCCGATCTGGATGAGCACGACCTGTCGCTGCTTGCCGCTTGGCACGCCTCGCTCGAAGTCGGGCATCCGGTGCCCAACAAGGAGTTCCTCGTGAACGTCTTCTCGTCGCTGGGCGACAATCGGCGTGAGGCACTCAAGATCGCGGCTGGGTTCCGCGGCGAGGAGGCGTTCGAGGCCGGCGTCGGTGAGGAGCAGGCGTTCGACACCGTGCTCCCGTGGCTCTCGCAGGAGCGCTGCGTTCAGCTGGCCACGGAATGTCTCGAGCTGTACTGCTGGGACAGGCTGGGCGCCGCGAACTGATCAGGCGCCGCCGGCCAGAGCCCGCTCGATCTCCGCCATGGCCTGATCGGTCGATCGGAACCACACTGCCTGCATACCGAGCCGGCGCGCGGCATCGCAGTTGATCTCGATGTCATCTACCAGCAGCGCCTCTGCCGCGCTCACGCCGAGACGCTCGAGCGTCAGCTCGTAGATCTCATGGCCGGGCTTGCGAACGCCCACGAACGCCGAATCGACCACGACCTCGAAGATCTCGTCGACCGGCAGCTTGGCTCGCCACAGCGACTCCCATTCGCGGACGTTGTTGGTGCAGATCGCGAGCTTGTAGCCCCGCTTCCGCAGCGCGCCCATGTAGTCGATCAGGACCGTGTTCGGATGCAGATGCTCGAAGTAGCGCTCGCCGAAGCAGTGCAGCTCCACAGCCCGGTCGAGCAGCCTGCTCAGCTCGACCTCGAGCGCCCGCAGGAACGCCGCTTCGGTCATCCGGCCGGTTTCGAGTTCGACCAGGGGGTTCGCTCCGGTGCGCTCGGCGACCGCGGCCATCGCCAGGCCGAGCTGCTCCAGCGAGATGCCCGAGGAGTCCTGGAAGGCGAGAAACGAGTCCAGCAGCGGCGAGGTGAGCACGCCGCCGAAGTCACTGACGACTGCGCGGACCGGCGTCATCGAGGCCGCGCGAGCACATACGCGCCGATGCCATCGCGCCCGCGGCTCTGCCAACGCATGGCGTAGGCGTGGAGGTCGAAGCCATCGGCGCTCAGCGCGATCTGCGCACCGATCGTCTCGCCGGCCGCCCGTCGCGGGTACTCAGCAGCTTCGTCCTCAGTCTCGATCCACAGTTCGAGTCCAGCTCGGGCAGGCCGGCCATCGGCCGAGTAGGTGGTCGACAGCCGCGGATCGGCAACCGTCATCACGCCGCTCGGCTCGAACACGGACCCGGCGACAAGATCCTGCTGATGGCCACGGGCGCCGGAGCGCCGCAGCGCGGTCAGCACCAGCCCGTCGTCGGGCGCAAACCACGCGCACGCGTCCCGGAGCGAGTCCAGCTTCGCGGGGTCGATCCCGCCGCGCACCGCGCGGACCCCGACTGCACGGACCGGCTGCTCGCGTCCGTCGATGACGGTGCCATGAACCGCGCAGAGCTGGTCGAACCCGTCCAGCCGCTCAGAGCTGACCGGCTCGGTCAGCGGCAGGACTCGCAGTGCGCCGGCATCGGCCGACAACTGCCAGTCATCGTTCGCCGCGGAACCGTCGAACGTCACAGCGGCACCGGTGGCGGAGGAGCCACCGGTCAGCGCTCCGAGTCCCAGCGCGCCGTCCGGGGATCCCCAGGCGACTCCCCAGAGCTCGGACTCGAGATCGGCGAACACGACCGTCTGCAACGGCGGGGCTGTCATCAAGTTCGTCGGCGCAGCCGGGGCTGGTCGATGTCGCGCGCCGTGGCGTCGACGTCATACGGCTGCCCGGCGACGCGAGCGGCGCGCACGAACACTCGGCGGTGGAGGTTGCGGGCCAGCAGCGGTTGCAGCGCGGCCCGGGTCGGCGGGAGCAGCAGCACGAGACCGACGACGTCGGTGAGGAACCCAGGGACGACCAGCAGCAGTCCGCCGAGCAGCACCAGTGCTCCGTCCAGGAGCTCACCCGCCGGCGCACGACGCTCGGCCAGCGTCACCGTCAGCCGCCGCCATGCCGCCGCCCCCTGAGTGCGGACGGCCCAGATCCCGAGCGGCCAGCTGAGGATCAGCAGCAGAATCGTCTCGAGTACGCCGATGGCGCGTGCCACCTCGATCGCAACGAACAGCTCGACGATGGGCCAGAGGATCAGCAGGACGACCATCGTCCTAGGCTACTGCCGGCGGGGACTCAGGCCAGCGCTGGTGACGGTCCCTCGAGGCGAACGCCAGGCAGGCGATGAAGCCCGACCATCTCGATCAGCGTTCGGATCTGCGGCTGCGGGCGGTGCAGCAGGAGCGCGCATCCGCGTCGACGAAGCCGCCGGGACAGCATCGCCAGGTCGATCATCAGCGACGTGTCAGCGAACACGAGCTCAGACAGATCGACCACCACGTCACCGTTGGCACCGATGGCGCGAACCATCGCCTGCCGCCGACATCCCTGCGTAGTCCGAACCTCTTCTCCCGCGCAGCGAAGGACGGACGGCTTTGGATCGAAGTCGACGATGTACCGGAACCTACCGAAAGTGGACCACTCCGCGCAACCCAACCAGCTGCCTTTTCGTACACTCTCTTGCATGATCACAGTTGACGAGGTCACCGATGCCCTCCGTGAGGTGATCGATCCCGAGCTCGGCCTGGATTTCGTCGAGCTGGGGTTGATCTACGACGTCGACGTGGACGGCGAGGGCGCCGTCAGGGTGACATACACGCTCACCAGCCCAGGCTGTCCGATCGGGCCGCAGGTCTCCGAGCAGATTGAGGAGTTCGTCGGCGAGCTGGATGGAGTCACCGATGTTCAGCCGACGATGACGTTCTCGCCTCCGTGGACACCGGAGCGGATGAGCGAAGACGCGAAGTTCGCCCTCGGGTTCTGAGCGCGCCCGCGCAGATCCCGGCCGGCGAGGTTGGTGCGTTGCGAAGACTACTGCTCGCGCAGCTCGCGGCCGAGGTCGATCGCGCGGATCTCGTGCTCTCCGGGCAGCTTGGCCAGGACCGACGCCACCACCTTCCCGACGTCGCGCTCCTCATGGCCGAGGTCGTCCGCGAGTGATTTCAGCGCGGTATGGACGATCTTCAACTGCGCCGCCGTCAGCTCCAGCCGGTAGGCGGTCTCGCCGGGTTGGATCAGATCGTCGGCCATGTTCAGGGACACGGTATCCCGCCTAGCCCCGGGGGGCAACATTGGGCAGCCGGGCGACTGGCCTGGCCCCCGGGCCCGCGAGCGACCTATCCTGACCTCGTGCGCCGCCTACCGTTGACCCTGGGGATCGTTCTCGCGCTCTCGTGCTCGGCGCTGCCGCCACTGGCCCGCGCCGCCGCGGGACCAGCGAGTGCGCCGAGCACCGGCAACGTCCTGGTGCTGCTGAGCCGCGGTGCAGTCGCCGCGACGGCCCGCTCGTCGGTACGGGCAGTCGTAGCCCGGCTGGGCGCTCGTCCGGCCGGCCGGTCGGTCCCGGAGATCGGCCTGATCACCGTCCGGCCCCCGGCCGGGGTTACCGCGATCGCCCTCGCCGCCGCGCTGGGCCGGCTCCCCGGGGTTGCCTCGGCCACACCCGAGCACCGTTACGTCCCCCGGCTGACCCCCAACGATCCAGCGCTGAGCGCCTTCGACCCGAGCTCGGGAGCCGGCCAGTGGACGCTTGAGCGCGAGAACTTCCCCAGTGCCTGGAACCTCTCGCGTGGCGACGGCGCTCTCGTCGGAATGATCGATACCGGCGTGGATGCGACGCATCCCGACCTGGCCTCGAAGATCGCGGTGGCGGTCAACCAGGGCGCAGGCGGGACCGCCAGCACGGACGAGTCCGGGCACGGTACGCATGTCGCCTCGCTCGCCTGTGCCGACACCAACAACCAGCTCGGCATGGCGGGCGCCGGCTACAACTGCCGACTGGTGGTGGAAAAGAGCGACTTCTCGGACTCGAGCGTCGCCGCGGCCATCGTCGACGCGGCCAACCGCCATGTGGGGGCGCTCAATATGAGCTTCGGCCCGTCGACGCCGACAGCCGACCCGGCCCCCCAGTCGGAGGTCCTGGCCCTCCGCTACGCCGCCGCGCACAACGTCGTGCTGGTGGCCGCGGCCGCCGACAGCCCAGGCACCGAGCAGGGAGATCCGGCCAACGTGGTGCAGCCCGCGGGAACGGGCCCGGATCTGGCCCAGGGCCTCGGTCTTGACGTCACCGCCGCCGATTACTCGGGGCATCGGGCGAGCTTCGCCGGGTCCGGCAGCGAGATCTCGCTGGCGGCGTTCGGGGCCTTCCAGCCCGATGCCACCGGCGGTCTGCTCGGCGTCGGAGGTCCGGTCCCAGGGATTTTCGGAGCCTTCCCCGCGGGCCAGACCGACCTCGAGGCGTTGCCTGCGCCGTGCCAGTGCCGGACCACGTTCGGTGGCAGCAATCGCTATGCGTACCTGCAGGGCACGTCGATGGCGGCACCTCAGGTGAGCGCCACCGCGGCGATGATGCGCGTGCTGAACCCGTTCGCCACGGTGTCCGACGTGATCACCACCCTGAAACGGACCGCCTCACGGCCGGCCGGCACGGGATGGACCAGCGATCTCGGCTGGGGAATCCTGAACGCTGGCGCGGCGCTGGACGCGGTCCGCCGGATCGACCGCCTGGCACCGGTGTCGAAGTTGTCCGCTCCGCATCTCGCTCGCCGGCGCGTGTTCGTGCTGAGGTGGTCTGGTCACGATCAGCGCCCGCCGGAGCTGATCGCCTCGGGCATCGCGCGCTACGACATCTACGCGCGGGCCGCCGGTGGCCGTACCCACCGCATCGCCAGCACGACGCGTCACTCGCTGCCCTTCCGGGGGCGCGCGGGGGTCAGGTACCTGTTCTTTGCTGTGGCCGTGGACCGGGCCGGGAACCGAGAATCCCGCCCGGTGAACGCCATGACGAGGGTCGCCCGCGGCGCCCGGTGAGCTGAGCTCAGTCCCCGGGGCGCTTGCGGCGGGGACTCGACCCGCGAGCGCGCTTTGAGCGCATGTCGGCGGCCGGACCACGCTGCGAGCGCGTGCGGGCCGAGGGGATGATCGGAGCCGGACTGCCGGCCTCGCCGCCGTTCTGGGCGCCGGCGCGCTTGGTCGGGGCACGTCCGCTCTTGGCTCTCGCCGCCCGTTTGAGCTCCTCGAGGGAGATCTCGATCCCCTCCGCGATCACGCCGATGTCCGGCAGCGCGTCGTAGTCCCCGAGCAGGCCGATGTCGATGCCCCCGTTGTAGGACATGATCGCGACCGCCAGCGCGTGATGCTCGGGCAGGAAGGCAACCGGGAACAGGTCCCGGAGTCGGCGACCGAGGACGTAGAGCGGGAGCTGCGGACCCGGGATGTTGGTCACGATCAGGTTGAACAGGCGGGTCGAGAAGTTCAGGCGGGAGGCCTGGGCGAGAATCGTGGGGGGGGCGAGGTTGTTGACCGCGGCCAGGGTCGCGGCGCCGACGGCCTGCTTTGACTCCTTCAGGCCGTCCATCGCTTCCTTGACGAACTGCAGCCGGGCCACCGGGTCGGGGATGTACACCGGCAGCGGCCCGCGCATCACCGTCAGCTGGTTGCCGAGCGAGCCTCGCTGGTCCTGGGTTCGCACCGACACCGGGACGAGGGCACGCAGCTCGAGCCCCTCGGTGCGCAAGCCCCGCGAACGCAGCCAACGGGCGAGGGCGCCCGCGACCACGGTCAGCACGACATCGTTCACGGTGCCGCCGAGCGCGTCCTTGATCTCCCTGTATTCCTCGAGCTGCTGGCGCACGACGGTGTAACGACGGTGCGGTCCGATCTCGACGTTGAGCGGCGTTTCGGGAGCCGGATTGAGTCCGGCCCAGACGATCTCGCCGACCCCTTCGACCGCGTCTCTGACCATCGCGATCGTGCTCGGCGGGCGGGCCGCCGCCGCCAGCGCCCTGGACACGATCTCCGCGGTGGCGCTGACGGCGCCGCGGACGCCGGCCAAAATCAGCTCGGCGGGCGATGGCTCGGACTTGGGCCGCCAAGGCTCGAGGTCGGTGGGGGCCGGCGGGGGCGAGGGGCTCAGGTCGAACAGCACCGTCGCCAGGTCCACGCCCGACACGCCGTCGACCAGCGAGTGGTGAGTCTTGAAGATGAGCGCAAACCGATCGTCCTGGAGACCCTCGACGAGCCAGCTCTCCCATAGCGGCTTGGTGCGATCCAGCTGCTGCGAGGCGATCCTCGCGGCGAGCAGAAACAGCTGATCCTCGCTCCCGGGCGAGGGCAACGCAGCGTGGCGCACGTGGTATTCGAGATTGAACGAGGGGTCGTCGATCCACAGCGGACGGCCTGTCTCCAGCGGCGGCGTCGTGAGCTTCTGGCGGTAGCGCGGAACGAGATGCAGCCGGCCGCGCACGTGACCCAGGTAGTCCCCGAACTCCGGTGGGGACCCGTCGAAGATCAGGACCGCCCCGATGTGCATGTGCGACGCCGAACCTTCCTGATGCAGGAACGAGGCGTCGGTGGAGGTGAGGCGATCGAGGTGTCTCTGTGGCATCGGAGCCGCGGCGCGTGCGGAGGAAGGCAGAAGAGTACGCTTCCGCCGTGCCCTGGGACTTCTCCACCGAGCCTGACTTCCAGCACAAGCTCGAGTGGATGGACGCTTTCGTCCAGGAACGGATCTGGCCCCTGGAGACGCTGGTCGAGGAACTGGGATTCGAGGGCCTCCAGCGGGCCATCGCGCCCCTGCAGGAGGAGGTCAAGGCGCAGGATCTGTGGGCGGCGCACCTCGACCCCGAGCTCGGCGGGCAGGGCTTCGGCCAGGTCAAGCTCGGCCTCATGCACGAGATCCTCGGCACGTGTCCGATCGCCCCGCTGGCGTTTGGCAACGCGGCTCCGGACTCCGGCAACTCCGAGATCCTCGCCCTGGCCGGAACCTCCGAGCAGAAGGAGCGCTACCTACATCCACTGCTGGCCGGCGACCTGAAGTCAGCGTTCAGCATGACCGAGCCCGACACGGCCGGATCGGACCCGACGCTGCTGCGCACCGCGGCCGTACAGGACGGCGGGGACTGGGTGATCGATGGACACAAGTGGTTCTCCTCGAACGCCTCGATCGCCGATTTCGTGATCGTGATGGCGGTCACCGATCCGGACGCTCGACCGCATCAGCGCGCCTCGATGTTCCTGGTCGACACGGACACGCCGGGGGTGGAGATCGTTCGCGACGTCGCGACGATGGAGCATCCCTGGGAGAGCTTTGGACGCTATGGCAACCATGCCGAGGTTCGCTACCGGCAGGTCCGGGTGCCCGCCGAGGCGCTGCTCGGAGCCCGCGGCGCCGGCTTTCTGATCGCCCAGCAGCGGCTCTATCCCGGCCGGATTCACCACTGCATGCGGTGGCTGGGCGTCGCGCGGCGAGCCTTCGACATGCTGTGCGAGCGCTCGCTGTACCGCTACGCCCACGGCGCGGTGCTGTCCCAGCACCAGACGGTGCAGAACTGGATCGCCGACTCCGCGGCGGAGATGCAGGCGGCACGCCTGATGACGCTGCACGCGGCCTGGAAGATGGACACCGAGGGAGTCGCATCGGCCCGCACGGACATTGCGCTGATCAAGTTCTTCGGGGCGCGGGTGCTCCACGACGTGGTCGACCGGGCGTTGCAGGCGCACGGTTCGCTTGGGTACTCGACAGATCTGCCGCTCGAGGCGATGTACCGCTACGCCCGCGCGGCGCGTATCTACGACGGTCCCGACGAGGTGCACAGGGCCTCGGTGGCGCGCCAGGTGCTGCGTGGCTACGAGCCTCCGCCTGACGGCGTGCCCACTCAACACGTCCCGACCCGCCGTGAGCAGGCTCGGCAGCAGTTCGCCGAGCTGCTCGAGACGGTCACCGCGAACGACTGACTCGCCTCTACACTGCGGGGGATGGAGCAAGTCCCTCAGACGCTGCTGCTTGCAGCGCCTCGCGGTTACTGCGCGGGGGTGGACCGTGCCGTACAGACCGTCGAGCGAGCGCTCGAGCTGCATGGCGCGCCGGTGTACGTCCGCAAGGAGATCGTGCACAACAAGCACGTCGTCGAGCAGCTGCGCGCCCGCGGTGCGGTGTTCGTCGACTCTGAGACGGAGGTCCCGGAGGGCGCCACCGTGGTGTTCTCCGCGCACGGCGTTGCGCCGACCGTGCACCGGAACGCTCTGAAGCTGAACTTGAACACGATCGACGCAACCTGCCCGCTGGTCACCAAGGTTCACGTCGAGGCCAAGAAGTTCGCCTCCGAGGGGTACACGATCGTGCTGGTCGGTCACGCCGGCCATGA
>JBPCMW010000127.1:0-5446 GCA_051001875.1 Solirubrobacteraceae bacterium
CCACCTTGTCTGCCCCCGCCGACCCACTTCTGTGTGTTGCCCGCATCGGGGGCCCAATATCCGATCGGAGCTCCGTGGAAGTGGTGGTGAAACCGCAGCGACAGCGCGAGCGGAAGGCCGGCCCGGAGAGTGGCGCCTAGGCGCAAGGGAGCTGCTCCACGCCGGCGATCGTGGCATACGCCGCGGGTGGGATAACCCCCGCCCGGCCATGGATGTCGGTCGCGAGCACTCCACTTGGACAGGCCGGACGCATTGATCGTTGGCCCACGGGCCAATGCCCGCATCACCTCCTGGCGGTCACGATTCGCGGGCCCATGGCCACCGACATCATCGTCTCCTACGACGGAACCTCCAACGACGACGACGCCCTGGCGCTGGGCAGGATGCTGGCCCGGAGCGGAGCGTCGCTGGCATTGGCGTACGTGCGCCACTCCCGGGAGTTCGACCCCCGCCGCGAGCAGCTCGCTCAGCACGATGCCGTGCGTCGCCTCGAGCAGGGCGCGGCCTGGCTGGGGGACGCGGAACTGCCGCAGCACATCGTGGTCAACGCCTCCACCTGGGAGGGGCTGGCCGGGCTGGCCGGCAGCGAGGGCGCCTCGGTGATCGTGTTCGGCTCGGATTACCGCACCCCGCCCGGGAACGTCGTCCCCGGGACGACGGCCCAACATCTGCTCGAGGGTGGCCCGGTGGCCATCGCGGTGGCGCCGGCGGGATTACGTACCGATGCCGACGCGCGGATCACCTCAGTATCGCTCGGGTCGGCCGAGACGGACCCGGCCGCGCGGGAGACGGCATCGGCGCTCGCGGAGAAGCTCGGCGCGACCGTCGGGACCGATGTCCCCGGGGCTGACCTGATCGTCGTCGGCTCCCAAGCGGGCGCCGGGGAGGGTCGGATCATCCTCAGCGGCGCAGCGCGCTCACGGCTCGAATCCGCCCGGGGGGCGGTCTTGTTCGTCCCCAGCGGCAAGCCCGTCGTCAGCTAACGCAGGCGTTTCCCGCTGTTAGCGGGGAGCGTTTATCCCAATGTCCAGTGCCTGCTGAGGAACCCTGGACCGAAGGCCATGTGTTAGCGGGCGAGCGCACAGCAAGATTTCGTGAGATTGGGGCTCACTGGGGCCCGGCCGCCTCTGGGCGGTGCCGTCAATCGAAACCGTCCCCAAGGCAAGGAGATCGAACTAAATGTGGTCCGCCTATCCATCGTGGCTGAGCCCAGGAGACAACGCGTGGCAGATGACTGCCGCGACGCTCGTCGGTCTCATGAGCGTTCCCGGCCTCGTGGTCCTCTACGGCGGCGTGATGCAGAAGCGTTGGTCGATCAACAGCATGATGCTGACCTTCGCCGCGTTCGCCGTGGTGCTCGTGGTGTGGGTGCTGTGGGCATTCAAGATGGGCTTCGGCTCGCCGTTTCACGGAATCTCCCACTCGGGCTTCTTCGGCAACTTCATCGGTAAGCCGGGGAGCTCATTGGGTCACGCCGCGGAGCAGGGGCAAGCGGCAATACCGCTCGCCACCACCGGGCCGGCCTTCAAGTTCCCGCAGGCCTCGCTCGTCTACTTCCAGTTCGTATTCGCTGGGATCACGCCGATCCTGATGCTCGGGTCGGTGCTCGGGCGGATCAACTTCAAGGCGTGGGTCCCGTTCGTCGTGCTCTGGATGACGTTCGTGTATGTCGTCAACGCCTTCCTGATCTGGGGCGGCGGCTTCTTCGCCCAACACGGGGCGGTCGACTACTCCGGTGGATACGTGATCCACCTGGCGGCCGGAGTCTCCGGCTTTGTCGCTGCGGCGGTGATCGGACCACGATTGCAGCGCGATCGCGAGATCGACGCGCCTAACAACGTGTTGATGGTCGCGGTCGGGGCCGGCCTGCTGTGGCTCGGCTGGAACGGCTTCAACGGCGGGGACCCCTACTTCGCCGGCGCCTCCGCTTCAGCCGCCGTGATCAACACGAACGTCTGCTGCGCGGTGGCGTTCCTGGTCTGGGTCGCCTGGGATTACATGACCGGGCGCAAGCCGGGCCTGATCTCAGGTGTCAACGGCATCATCACCGGCTTGGTGGTGATCACACCGGCAGCGGGTTACGTCAACGGTTACGGCGCGATCTTCATGGGCATCACCGGCTCGACGCTCGTCTACTTCGCGCTCAACTACCTGAGCCGGCTGCGGCCCTTCCGCAATGTGGACGACACCCTCGGTGTGGTCTACACGCACGGGATGGCCGGTCTGCTCGGCGGGCTCCTCACGGGCATCTTCGCCGATCCGAGCCAGGTCGTCTACCAGGGCCTGGGCAAGACGCCCAGCATCGCCGCGGGAGGCCTGATCGACACCGGCAGCTTCACGCTGCTGAAGTGGCAGGCCTTGGCGGGGCTCTGGGTGATTGTATTCTCGGCCATCGGCACCTTCATCCTGCTGAAGGTGGTGGGACTGTTCGTGCCTCTGCGGATGTCCGAGGAGAACATGGAGATCGGCGACGTGGCGGAACACGGGCACGAGGTGTACCCGTCCGATGTCCCGTCGCTCGGGTATCCAGGTGGTATCCCGGGTCTCGCCAGCGGAGCCGGGGCGCCGGCCCCAACACCGGCGTGATCGGAGGCACGGGAGCTCCCTCCGGCAGCAATGCCAGGCGCAGAGCCGCTTGAGAGCAGTCCTCAGCCGGTAGGAGACCGGGGGGCGCACACCAGCGCCCCCCGGTCGACGCCGCTGACAATGGTCTCCGCCGCGGTGGCGGGTGACGATCTGCAGAGCGTCGCCGGTTCCGCGTCCGACGCGCTCGGATGCCCGGTGGCGATCGCGCTCCCGATGCTGGGAGCGCCGGTCGCGTGGCCGCCGGATTCCGGGGCGCCGGAGGCGCTGGGTGAGCTCGTGGAGCACGCTCACGCGGAGATTCGAGGCGAGTCGGCCGCGGGAGTCGCGGAGATGGTCGACCTGGTGCCGATTCGGATCGGCCAGAAGACGGTCGGGGTCGTGGCCGCTCTCTGCGAGGGCCAGCTGTCCACCGATCAGCGGGCGTGGCTCGAGGCGGCCGCGGCCGCCGCCGCCGTCACCTCGCTGATGCGCGACGCCCAGTCCGACGATCTCGAAAGCTCGCGTCGCGCGCTGCTGCTGGCGCTGGCCGAGGGGCCGCCGGCCGACACGAACACGGTCGTGGTCCAGGCGCGGCGCCTCGGAGTCGAGTTGAACGCCGGCGCGGTGGCCCTGTGCGCCCAGGCGCCCGAGAACGTGGCCCCGCTCGAGCTCCCCGCCCTCCCGGGCCGCTGGATGGCCGACGTGGAGGGCGGCCGGGTGATCGCGCTGGTGCCGCTCGCGTCCGGTGCCGATGCCACCGAGCTCGCAGCGGACCTGGGTGCGCGGGGGATGGCGGTCGCCACGTCAGCGCCGCGGCGCACTCCAAGCGGGCTGCACGATGCGCTGCGAGAAGCCGAGCTGCTGCTGGAGATCGCGGGTCGCCCGGAGGCGCACGTGTCCGGCCAGGAAGAGACCTACCGTCTGCTGATCGGCGTGCTGCTGCGGGGCCGCGAGGAGCTTGAGTTTCTGCGCGAAAGCACGATCTCGACCCTTGTGGTCTACGACCGCGGGCGCGACACCGCGCTGCTCGCGACCCTGCAGTCATTCCTGACCCACCACGGTTCGACCACGGAGACCGCGGAGGCGATGCACCTCCACCGTCACACCGTCGGATACCGGCTGACCCGGGTGCACGAGGTCTCAGGGCTGTCCCCGTACGAGACCGATGGGCGGGAGCGCCTGAGCCTCGGCCTCAAGGCGCACCAGATCCTGGAAGCCGACCGGCGGCGCGGCGAACGCGAGTAGGCTCCCGCCATGTCAATGGACGAGGCGGCACAGACAGCGGCCGGCGCCGGTGCGCAGACCGCCGCTGAGGTGCTCGAGTTCGCCGCGCAGCGCGGCGTCGAGATGGTGGACCTGAAGTTCGTCGATCTCCCCGGTAGCTGGCAGCACATGACACTGCCAGTGGGCGCGCTGGGCGAGGGCGACTTCACCGCCGGGCTCGGGTTCGACGGATCCTCGATCCGCGGTTTCCAGGAGGTCCACGAGTCCGACATGCTGCTGATCCCCGACCCGAGCACCGGGTTCATCGACCCGTACTACACACGCGGGACGCTGTCGCTGATCTGCTCGGTCGCCGATCCGGTGCTGGGCGAGCCGTACGCGCGCGATCCTCGGTACGTCGCGCAGAAGGCAGAGCGTCACCTGATCGACAGCGCAACTGCCGACGTCGCGTACTTCGGGCCCGAGGCCGAGTTCTTCGTGTTCGACCACATCGCCTACGAGCAGGTGGAGCACCGCGCCTTCTACGAGGTCGACTCGGGCGAAGGATTCTGGAACACCGGACGCGCCGCCTCGGGATCGAACCTGGCCTACAAGCTCCGCCAGCAGGAGGGCTATTTCCCGGTTCCCCCCGCCGACTCGCTGGCCAACCTGCGCGGCGAGATGGTGGCGACGATGGAGTCGCTCGGCATCCGCTGCGAGTTCCACCACCATGAGGTCGCCTCAGGCGGGCAGGGGGAGATCGACATGCGCTTTCAGCCGCTGCTGAAGATGGCCGACCAGATGATGATCTACAAGTACGTGGTCAAGAACGAGGCGGCCAAAGCCGGCAAGACGGCGACGTTCATGCCGAAGCCGATCTTCGAGGAGGCCGGCTCGGGCATGCACGTGCACCAATCGCTGTGGAAGGCGGGCGAGCCGCTGATGTACGGCGAGGGCGGCTACGCGAACCTGAGCGACCTGGCCCGGCAGTACATCGCGGGGCTGCTCACCCACGCTCCGGCCCTGCTCGCGTTCTGCGCGCCCACGACCAACTCATATCGGCGTCTGGTTCCCGGCTACGAGGCGCCGGTCAACCTCGTTTACTCCGCGCGCAACCGCTCGGCCTGCGTGCGGGTTCCGATGTACCACGAGGCGCCCAAGACCAAGCGGATCGAGTTCCGCTCTCCCGACCCGACGGCCAACCCGTACCTGGCGTTCAGCGCGCTGATGATGGCCGGGCTCGACGGGATCCGGCGCGGCCTCGACCCGGGCGAGCCCCTCGACGCCGACATCTACGAGCTGGCGCCCGAGACGCTGGCGCGGATCGGCACGGTGCCGTCGTCGCTGGAAGGATCCCTGGACGCGCTGGAGGCCGACCACGACTTCCTGTGCGAGGGCGACGTGTTCACCTCCGGTCTGATCGAGGCGTACATCCGCTACAAGCGCGACGCCGAGGTCGACGCGATCCGGATGCGTCCACATCCGTGGGAGTTCGCGCTGTACCACGACGCATAGTCCTAGGGCGCCCACCACTTGGGCGCGGCGGCCGCTCCGCGAGCCGCGCCCAAGCGGCCTCGCGGCCTCCACAGCCACGCTCGATCAGCCGAGTACGAGTTCTGCCGCCGTCCGCAGCGTCTGGGGATCGCCGCCCACCAGCAGTGTGGTGACGATCGAGTCC
>JBPCMW010000128.1:0-15521 GCA_051001875.1 Solirubrobacteraceae bacterium
GCAGATGCTCGCGTACATCGAGACGTACAACCAGACCGCCCGACCGTTCAAGTGGACGTATACCGGCAAGACCCTCGAAGCATGAACACTCCACTAACAAAACGAACTAACCGGATGAACCACTAGACTGGAAGTACATGCTTCGCAGTCTTCTTGCCAACGCGGAAAACGATCCCCAGGCGCTTGCGCTGGAGCGGGACGGCGGGCGGGCATTCGTGTCGCAGTCGCTGCGGCCGTACCTGGTCGCGGCGCTGCTGGAAAGCGATCCCGGCCGGCCCGCGATCGTGGTGGCCGGGGACGATCGCGCCGCACGTGACCTGGCCGCCGGACTCCGGGCCTGGCTCGAGCCGCGCACCGTCCGTTACTACCCCAGCCGCGGAGTCACCTACGAGTCTCACCTGGCACCCCCGCCGCACCTGGTCGGGCTGCGGATCCAGGCGCTCGACGCGCTGCAGGAGGACTCCGCCGACTCGGCGCCTGTCGTCGTCGTGAGTGCGGTGGCGCTGTCGGAGAAGGTGCCCGACCGCAGGCTGCGCCCGCATGGATTCACGCTGCGCACCGGTGAGCTGCTTGACCTCGACGAGACGGGGCGGGATCTCGTGGCCGCCGGCTACGAGCGCGTCGATCAGGTCGAGGATCGCGGCCAGTTCGCGATCCGCGGGGGGCTGCTGGACCTGTTCCCCGCCACCGAGGACCGAGCTGTGCGTGTGGATCTGTTCGGCGACGAGATCGAGTCGCTGCGCTGGTTCTCGACGTTCACCCAGCGCTCGCTGGGTGACGCGGAGACGGTCGAGGTGGCCCCGGCCGCCGAATTGGCCGAGGAACACCGGGAGCTGGCCGAGATCGCCGCGCTCGAGGAGGCCGCAGACCGGCCGGACATCGCCGAGCTGCTTCCGATCGAAGACTTCCATCCGTTCCTCGATGTGGTTCCTGAGGAGGCCTCGATCCTGATCGCCGGTGAGGAGGACGTGTCTCCCGCGCTGGCCGATCACTGGCAGGACGTGTGCGCGGCGTTCCACGACGTGGACGCGCACAGCCTGTACGTGGATCCACACAGCATCGAGGCGGCGCTGCGCACCCGCGCGCGGATCCGGCTATCCAGCATCGATCAGGATCAGCAGTTCGAGTTCCGCGCCCAGGCCGCGGACATCGCGGCCCGAGGCCTGAAGGAGGCCGAGCCCGAGCTCGAGAAGCTCGCGCGCTCGGGCTACCGGACCGTGGTGGCTTTCGCGCGGCGGGGTGAGGGAGAGCGCGCGGCCTACAACCTCGGGCGGCTCAAGGTGCGCTGGCTCGAGTCCGACGGCGCTCACAACGGCGCCGGCGCCCCCGCTCAGAACGGGGCCGGCCTTATCACGTTCGCGCATGCCCGGCTGCAGACCGGCTTCATCGCGCCGCAGTTCCACCTGGCGGTGATCCCGGAGCACCGGCTGTTCCGGCGCCGGCGCGGCACGGCCGAGCGCCCTGACCGCGCTCACCGGCGGGGCGTCCTGCGGAGCTTCGCCGATCTGCGCTCGGGGGACATCGTGGTGCACGAGGATCACGGCATCGCGAGGTTCGCCGGGTTCGACACCAAGACCGTCGCCGGCGTCACCCGCGACTACCTGTACCTGGAGTACGCGGGCTCGGACCGGGTGTTCGTGCCGGTCGACCAGCTGGCCAAGATCAGCCGCTACGTCGGCGCCGGGGGCTCCCATCCGCCGCTGTCGAAGCTGGGCGGCACGCGCTGGGAGACGATGAAGGCACGGGCGCGCCGAGCGGCCCAAGAGCTCGCCGGCGACCTGCTGAACCTGTACGCCGAGCGCAAGCACCGCGCGGGCCACGCGTTCGGACCCGACACCGACTGGCAGCGGGAGTTCGAGGACGCGTTCCCATTCACCGAGACGCCTGACCAGCGCGACGCGATCGAGTTCGTCAAGGCGGACATGGAATCGCCGCGCCCGATGGACCGGCTGATCTGCGGGGACGTCGGCTACGGCAAGACCGAGGTCGCGCTGCGAGCCGCGTTCAAGTCGGCGCAGGACGGCAAGCAGGTGCTGCTGCTGGTGCCGACGACGATCCTCGCCCAGCAGCACTACGGGACGTTCACCGAGCGCCTGAAGGACTACCCCGTGACGATCGAGCACGTGTCCCGGTTTCGCTCGGCAGCCGAGCAGCGCGAGGCGGTGGCGCGGTTCTCGCACGGCGACGTGGACATCCTGATCGGAACGCATCGGCTGCTCTCGAGGGACGTTCGGGCCAAGGATCTCGGACTGCTGGTCGTCGACGAGGAGCAGCGCTTCGGCGTCAAGCAGAAGGAGCTGCTGCGCCAGCTGAAACTCAAGGTCGACGTGATCTCGATGAGCGCCACGCCGATCCCGCGCACCCTGCAGATGTCGATGGCCGGGGTGCGGGACATCAGCGTGATCGAGACCCCGCCGGAGGGCCGGCGCCCGGTCAAGACCTACGTGGGCGAGTACGACGAGGAGCTGGTCCGCGGCGCCCTCGAGCGAGAGCATCGCCGAGACGGTCAGGCATTCTTCTTGCACAACCGCGTGGAGACGATCGACGAGACGGCGGAGCGGCTGCGCGGCCTGTGCCCGTCGATGCGCTTCGAGGTGGCCCACGGCCAGATGGACGAGCGCGAGCTGGAGAAGCGGATGCTGCGGTTCCTGCGCGGCGACGCGGACGTGCTGGTGTGCACGAGCATCATCGAGTCGGGCATCGACATCCCGCAGGCGAACACGCTGATCGTCGAGCGCTCGGACGTGTTCGGGCTGGCGCAGCTCTACCAGATCCGCGGCCGGGTGGGACGCTCCCGCGAGCGGGCCTACGCGTATCTGCTGTATCCGAGCGCCGCCGCACTGACCCCGGATGCCGCGCAGCGGCTGTCCGCTCTGTCTGACTACACGGAGCTCGGCGCGGGGTTCAAGATCGCCATGCGAGATCTCGAGATCCGGGGCGCCGGCAACCTGCTCGGCGACGAGCAGTCCGGGCACGTTGCCGCGCTGGGCTTCGAGCTGTACATGCAGATGCTCGACGAGGCGGTCGAGGCCGCAGAGGCGGCCGACGGCATCGACGGGGGAGATCACGACTGGGAGCCGGTCCGCCTCGACGTCAACGTCGATGCGTACATCCCCTCGGACTACATCCCCTACGAGCAGGCCAAGGTCGATGTCCACCGCCGGATCGCCGCCTCGCGGGAGGTTGCCGACCTCGCGCTGCTCCGCGACGAGCTCGAGGATCGCTTCGGTGAGCTGCCCGAACCGCTGGTCAACCTGATCTCCCTCCAGCAGGCGCGGATCAAGCTGGGTCAGGCCGGCGCGCGGACGGTCACCTTCCGCGGCGGGCGATTCGCGGTCACCCCGATCGAGCTCGACTCCGCGCGGGCCAAGCGCGTGCGGGCCGAGATTCCCGAGGCGCTGTACGAGTCCGGCAAGTCCCAGCTGTCGATGCGTGTACCGGACGACCCGGCACAGCGATTCCCAGCCGTCGTCCGCGCGGCGGACGTGCTGCTGGCCGTGACGCGAGAAGCGGCTTAGGATTTCCGGGCGCGGGCGCGGGCGCGGGCGCGGGCGCCGGGCGCCGGGATTCCGCGCGCTGTCGCTGTCGCTGTCCGTGTCCCGCGGCCAGATCCCGGGAACCGCGCCACTGATGGGGGTGTGTGTGCTTCGGGTTCGATGCGTCCCGGTAGTCACCCGGCGGAACTGCGGTCACAACGCGACAACCGACGCGGTCCGCTCGATGCTTGCCGCGTGAGCCGCGATATACGCGGTCAGCACGTCGCGCGTCAAGCCGGAAGCGTTCATTGACGCGTTGTGGCGGCGTGCCTGCGCAATCAACCAACCTCACTTCCGGGTCGACGGCCGGTGCCCCGTGCAGCTCCCTTTCAACGCGAAGTCGCTCTTGACCCGGGCAATCCGCAACGGGGAGGGACCCGGCCGTGTCGACCGGCCCCCCCCGGCCGCCAGCTAACGAGGCTCTTTGCGAGCGTTGAAGCTCGCGTTGTCCCGGCCCATGAAAATCGCCGCGGAGCGCTGGGAGGGCAGCCTGCCAACCCGCGCCAAACCCGCGTGTCAACTCCGTGTGTCAAGCCTCGCTTCTCATCCAACCACGCGGATCAACCGCTCTCGCTACCATCCGGACGGATCAATGAAGTCTTCGAGGTTCATCCTGGCGCTCTGCGCCTTTTTTGTGCTCGCGGCGGGGCTTTCGGCCTGCGGGGGCGGCGTGCCCGGCAACGCGGTGGCCGACATGGCCGGCAACCCCGTGTCGACGGGGGCGTTCAACCACTGGATGTACGTGGCGGCGAAGGGGAACGCCTCGCAGAGCCCCGGGGCGCCGGTGATCGTGCCCAACGATCCACCGGACTTCAAGGGCTGCATCGCCCAGGTGCGCAAGCAGATCCCCTCGCTGGCGAAGACGCCTGACAAGACGATCAAGACGGACTGCTCGAGGCTGTTCACCTCGCTCGGCAGTCAGGTGCTGGACTTCCTGATCAAGGCGTCCTGGTACCAGGCCGAGGCAGCCAAGCAGCACGTCAACGTCACCACCGCGCAGGTGCAGCAGGCCTTCCAGACCGCCAAGAAGGCGCAGTTTCCCACCGACACCGCCTTCCAGACCTTCCTCACGCAGACCGGCCAGACGATGCAGGACATTCTCTTCCGCGTCCGTGTCAACCAGATCTACAAGAAGCTGCTGGCCAAGCACCCGAGCGCGATAACCGCGGCGCAGATCCAGGCCTACTACAGCAGCCACAGCTCGCAGTTCGGAACGCCTGAGTCGCGTGACCTGCGGATCGTCCGGACCAACAGCGCCAAGCAGGCCACGGCCGCCAAGGCCGCACTCGCGGCGCGCAAGAGCTGGAAAGCGGTGGCCAAGCAATACTCGGTCGACACCGCGACCAAGGCCAACGGCGGTCTGCTTCCAGGCGTCACCAAGGGCAAGGAGGAGCAGGCGCTCGACACCGCAGCGTTCTCCGCGCCGGCAAACAAGGTGCAGGGACCGATCCACGGCACGTTCGGCTACTACGTGTTCGAGGTCGTCAGGATCAAGCCTGCGACGCAACAGACGCTCGTGCAGGCGACGCCGGTGATCAAGCAGCTCCTCCAGAGTCAGTCGCAGCAGACCGCCCAGACGGCGGTCGACAGCCAGGCCAAGAAGGACTGGCTGCACCAGACAAAGTGCCGTTCGGCCTACGCGATGGCTGACTGCAGCGGTTACAAGGCTCCGAAGGCGATCAGCCCGCCGACGCCGACGCCGACCCCCACCCCGACGCCGACGCCGACGCCGACCCCGCCGCCGCCCACCACCACGACCAAGAAGTAGCCGCGGTGAGCTCCGGAGTACCGGAGGACGCCGCCGACGCCCTCGTTCGCCTGGACGCGATCACGAGACAGCTTCGCCGTGAGTGCCCGTGGGACCGCGAGCAGGACGAGCGCTCGATCGTTCCCCACACGGTGGAGGAGGCCTACGAGCTGGCCGACGCCGCGCAGCGCGGCGACGACGCGAAGCTGCTCGACGAGCTGGGCGATGTGCTGTTCCAGGTGCATTTCCTGGCGCTGCTGCTGGAGGAGCGTGGCGCGGGTGACCTCGCCGAGGTAGCCGAGCATTGCACGCAGAAGCTGATCCGCCGCCACCCGCACGTATTCGGGGAGACCGAGGCGAGCACCGCCCAGGAGGTCCTCCAGAACTGGGATCGGATCAAGCAGGACGAGGCGGGGCGGGAGCCCGGCGTGTTCGGCGAGGTCCCGGAGAACCTTCCCGGCCCGCTCTACGCGCGGAAGGTCCAACGGCGAGCTGCGTCGACCGGATTCGACTTCTCCGGGCCCGACGTGGCACTGCATGCGGTCAGAGACGAGCTCGACGAGCTGGAGGGTGCGGCGACCGACGAGCAGCGCTTTCACGAGCTCGGCGACGTCCTGTTCGCCGCCGTCAATGCGGCACGGAAGATGAAGGTCGATCCTGAGCTGGCACTGCGCGCCGCCGCCGGCCGGTTCCGCGACCGGGTGACCACGGCCACGGAGCTGGCCGCATCGGAAGACCGAAGCTGGAACGATCTCGCACCCGACGAGCAGCTCTTTTTCTACGCGCGCGCGCGACTGACCGAAGGAGATCAGCACCGATGAGCCAGATCGAGCACGTTCACGCCCGGCAGATCCTTGACAGCCGGGGAAACCCGACCGTGGAGGTGGAGCTGAGTGTGCGCTCCGGCGCCTGGGGGCGCGCTGCGGTCCCCTCGGGAGCCTCGACGGGGGAGTTTGAGGCAACCGAGCTGCGCGACGGCGGCGCGGACTGGCTCGGCAAGGGCGTGTCCAAGGCGGTGGATAACGTCAACGGTGAGATCGCCACCGCGATTCACGGCCAGGACGCGTCCGGGCAGGCGGCGCTCGACCGGATGCTGATCGCCCTGGACGGGACAGCCAACAAGTCCCGCCTCGGCGCCAACGCCCTGCTCGCGGTCTCTCTGGCCGCCGCTCACGCCGCGGCCGCTGAGGAGCGCCAGCCGTTGTGGCGCTACCTGGGCGGGGAGACCGCGCACGTGCTGCCGGTGCCGATGATGAACGTGCTCAACGGCGGCGCGCACGCCGATAACCGCGTCGATTTCCAGGAGTTCATGATCGTTCCCGTCGGCGCCCGCACGTTCTCCGAGGCGTTGCGGATGAGCACCGAGGTCTTCCATCACCTCAAGGGAACGCTGCGTGAGCGAGGGTTGTCGACGGCCGTCGGCGACGAGGGCGGGTTCGCCCCCGACCTCGGCTCGAACGAAGAGGCACTGGAGGTGCTGATGGCGGGAATCCGGGCCGCCGGCTACGTGCCGGGCGACCAGATTGCGATCGCCATGGATCCCGCCACCTCGGAGCTCTATCGCGACGGCGCCTACCGGCTGGAGAGCGAGGGGCGGAGCCTCACCAGCGACGAAATGGCGGCATTGTGGGCCGACCTGGCCGGCCGGTACCCGATCATTTCGATCGAGGACGGGATGGCCGAGGAGGACTGGGCCGGTTGGAGCACCCTCACCGACCGCCTCGGCAACCGTCTGCAGCTCGTCGGCGACGACCTGTTCGTGACCAACACCGATCGCCTCAAGCGCGGGATCGAGATGGGAGTCGCCAACTCGATCCTGATCAAGGTCAACCAGATCGGCACCCTGACCGAGACGCTGGCGGCGATCAGGATGGCCCGGGAGAGCGGCTACAGCGCGGTCATGTCCCATCGCTCGGGCGAGACCGAGGACGTGACGATCGCCGACCTGGCCGTGGCCACGAGCTGCGGTCAGATCAAGACCGGGGCTCCGTCACGCACCGACCGGGTGGCCAAGTACAACCAGCTGCTGCGGATCGAAGAGGCGCTGGGCTCCGACGCGGAGTACCCGGGGCGCCGGGCATTCCGCGCTTAGGGGAGCCACTTAGGGTCCGCGCGCGAACAGCAGCTTGCAACACCCGGGCGCCGCCTTGCAGCAGGAAGGAGAGCACGGACGGCGAACGAAGGGCGAACGTAATGGCTTCAGGGCGATCCGCAGCCGCACCAAACCGCAGACCTCGGGTGCAGGCCCGCGCGGAGCCCCGTCCTCGCCGGGTCCTCTCGCGCGCCCCCCGGGTTCGCGTCCGCTGGGATCGAGTCGGCCGGGTCGGCCTGCTGGTCGTGCTGGCCGTGGTGGCCGGGCTCTACGTCAGGCAGGGGCTGTCGCTGCTCTCGACGCAGTCACAGGCCCAGCAGCAGGAGTCAATCGTCAGCCACCTCGCACGTCAGAACGCTCAGCTGGTGGCCCAGCAGCGCGCGCTCAACGATCCGCGCACGATCGAGCGCGATGCGCGGGCACTGGGGATGGTGCGCCCCGGCGAGCATCCCTATGTGATCACGGGGCTCCCGAGGCACTGAAGCATTGGGCGGGCCGGGAGCCGACCTTCCAGCCCGCGTAGACTGACCCCAGTGCTGGTCAGCTTCGAAGAGGTGATCGGCCTGTGGCGCGACGGACAGCGACGCCTGGCGCAGGCCAGCCCCGAAGCGCGCCCCGCGCTGGAGCGCGTGACTGACGAGTTGGTCGACGAGCTGCGCCGTCGGCTGGGGGGACCGTTCAGCTCAGATGAGCTGGCCACGCTGTACGTCGAGCAGGGGACGGACTGGTGCTTCGACGTCGCCACCCGCGCCGCGCCGATGAACCCGGAGGCGTGGGACATGACGACGGTGGCCAGCGCCGCCTTCGCACGCTACCTGCGCGAGGCAGCGGACTACGGCGGCGGCCGGCGGAGCGAGGAGAACTAGTGCACCCACGCCCGTCCTATTCGGCGTCGTCCGCCTCGTCGGCGTCCTCACCTCCGGCGCGGCGAATGACGATCTGGTCCTCCTCGATCGACACCTCGACCGGACGGTGTCCGGCCCAGTACTCGGCGTACACGGGGTCGTCCTGAACGGCCGGATCGAGCCACAGTCCGTAGCCCTCGTCGCCATGGTCAAAGGTCGCCTCGAGCGGGCCTGCCGCCTTGCGGCGACCGCGCCGGCCTCCGCGACGACCGCGGCGACGCCGGGACGGCTGGTCTTCGTCGTCCTCGTCCTCGGCCGGCTGCTCGTCGGCCTGCTCGGCCTGGGCCGCCTCGAGCTCGGCGGCGATCAGCGCGTCGTCTTCGGCGCGCAGATCGATCTCGTCGTCGAAGTCAGCGGACGAGCTGACGCCGTCGACATCGGCCCCCGGTTCGAGGTCCTGCTCGCGCTTGAATGATTGAATCTGTTGAACGGTTACCTCGAGCTGATGCGCGATCCAAGCGTCGGTTCGCCCCTGGCGAACCCAGGCGCGGATGCGGTTCAACTCTGGTCGTAGAGATTTGCGTGGCATAAGGCTCGGAGACTAGTACAGGGAACGGCCGGACAGCTGCTCGAGATTCCTGGCGACGAGGCTGGCCCGGCTGTATGCTGACCCCCCCGGGGACGGCCGGTCGCTGAGGTGATTGCCGGTGCGTCGCTGTGCTGTAACCATAGGCGAGCAGGGAGGCAATCAATGTTGGTACTGACACGCAAGTCCAACCAGAGCATCATGATCGGGGACGACATCGAGGTATCGGTCCTGGCGATCATGGGCGAGAAGGTCCGGATCGGGATTCAGGCCCCGCGTGACATCCCGGTGTTCCGCAAAGAGGTCTACCTGGAGATCCAGCAAGAGCGCCTTGGCGAGACCAAGGACGCCCGCGAGGAAGTCGACGCGGCCCTGCGCGGCCTCAGCACCGACGCGGGCTAGCCGAGCAGCGCGTACAGCGTCTCGAACATCGCCACCGTGACGATCACGGCGGTGGCGATGAGGGACAGCACAAGCATCCAGAAGCGAAACGAGCTGCGTTTGCGCTCGCGCTCGTGCGTGCGCTTGCGAGAGCGCACGACGGCATGGCGCCGCAGGTGCTCCCTGCGGCTGCGATCGAGCTGCATCTCTTGCCGGAACTCCTGCTCGAGCTGCGCAAGGCTCTGGCGCATCTTCATCGCCATTAGCGGCGAGCCTACCAGTCCCGCTGACGGGGCGTTATGTCCCGCAACGCGGCGTTAGCTGACCTTCTGGCGCTCGTAGACCTGCCTGAAGTGGAGATAGTTCTCCGCGATCTGGGTTACCGCCTCCTCGCGTGAGGACTGCTCAGCCAGGAACGCCTTGAGCGCGTCCCACCAGATCGAGCGGCCGATTGCGAAGCCGATGAAGCCCTCCACCGGGGCGGCCTGCTCGAGCCAGTGCTCGACCTTGGCGGTCGAGGCGCCGCGGCCCAGCAGCACGCACACCACTCCCTCGCGGCCGGGACCGGAACGCGTCTGCTCGGCCAGCGTCGCGGCGTCCGAGCCCTCGTCGACACCCTCGATCTTCCAGATGTCGACCTCGATCCCGTAGTCCTGGATCTCCGCGATCGACCGCCGCATCAGCTCTGGGCGCAGCTCCGCGTCGAACCGGTCGGTGTCGCCGTCGACCCGGGCGAGCTGATCGTCGGTGGCCGGCACCAGCAGCTCGAACAGGAACTTGCGATCATGCTCGTGCAGCCAGTCGGCCAGGCGCTTCAGCCGTCCGAGCTGGCGCTCGTTGAGCACCGGCTCGTCCTCCGGGTTGTAGCGGACCAGCACCTTGGAGAAGTCCGGATCGAACTGCTCGATGTGGGCGCCGAAGTCGTCGCCGTAATCGAAGTCGAATTCGTTCTGGCCGGACTTCTCGACCGGCATCGCGAGCAGCAGCCCCTCCTCACGGGACCGCTTGGGGATATCCGAGCCGAACTGCTCGTCGACGAGGACACCGGTCGCCGAGGCCTCGGCGCCGCGCTTCACCGCCTCCAGCATGCCCTCGAAGATCAGGTGCTTCGCGTCGGCGATCGTGTCCGTCTGCTCGGGGCTTGGATCGCCCTCGATCCCGAACATCTTCTTCTGGAACGACCCGCGATGGTCGAACGCGAGGATGTAGAGCTTTCCGTCGTAACCCAAAGCCATGGAACCGTCCTTTGCACTTAGAGAACTGCGCGAAGTCTAGGCCGCACGCGCCGCTTCGTGTACCTCGCTCTATACGCTCCCTCCGGTGGAGCACCACTTCAAAGGCCACGCTTACACGATCGGGATCGAGGAGGAGCTGATGATCCTCGACGCCGAGTCGCTGGAGCTCGTGAACGCGATCGAGAGCCTGCTCGAGCCCGCGCCCTCCGGTGAAATCAAGCCCGAGCTGATGGAGTCGGTGCTCGAGGTCTCGACTGAACCCTGCCAGGACACGGTCCAGGCCGGCGAACAGCTGCGCGCCCTGCGACGGCAGGTGATCCAGACCGCCGCCGAGAAGGGGCTCGCGATCGGGTCAGCCGGGACGCACCCGTTTGCGATGTGGGAGGACCAGCGCATCGTCGCGCGTCCGCGCTACCGGGATCTGATCTCGGCGCTGCGCTTCGTCGCCCGCCAGGAACTGATCTTCGGCGTGCACGTGCACGTCGGCGTCGACAATCCCGATAAGGCGATCCACGTCGCCAACGGGATGCGTGTCCACATCCCGGTGCTGCTCGGGCTGTCGGCCAACTCGCCGTTCTGGCGGGCGGACCAGACCGGGCTCGCCTCGGTGCGCACACCGATCTTCCGCGCCTTTCCCCGCACGGGCATCCCCCCCACCTATAAGGACTGGGAGGATTACGAGCGCCGGATCCAGTTCATGATCGAGGCCCGGGTGATCGAGGACTACACGTACCTGTGGCATGACGTGCGTCCACACCCCAACTTCGGCACCATCGAGGTGCGAGTGATGGATTCGCAGACCCACGTCGAGCACACGCTCGGGCTGGCCGCGCTGGTCCAGGGGCTGGTCAAGGAGCTCTCCGAGCATTTCGACGCCGGCGGGCAGCTCGCGCGCTACCCGTACGAGATGCTCGACGAGAACAAATGGCTGGCCGCCCGGCACGGGCTCGATGGGGAGCTCGTGGATCTCCCGAGCTCCGACCGCGTGCCGACGCGCGTGCTGGCCAGGCGGCTGATCGACCGGATGCGCGATCACGCCAGGGACCTCGGCTCGCTGGGGGATCTCGAGGCGGTGGAAGATTTGCTCGAGCGTGGCAACGGTTCCGCCCGGCAGGTCGTCGTGTACGAGGCCAATCACGATCTGAGTGAAGTTATGGCCGAGATCGTGGCGGCCACCGCGGTCAGCTGATCAGGGCTCACCTCCCCCTCTACAATCGATTCGTGAGCACCGGCGGTCCGGACCTGTTCGTGATCTGCAAGAGCTGCGGATCGGAGGTGAGCCCGTACATCACGGAGTGCCCGTACTGCGGGAACCGACTCCGCAAACGGGCTCCTAAGCTCGATCGCCAAGGGCGGGTGGCCGAAAAGCGCCGGCGCCGGCCGCCGACGCCCGCGCTGCCCCGACTGCGCCGCGACGAGATCCCCGGGATCCGCGGAGACTCTCGTCCCTACACGACCGCCGTGCTGGTGCTGGCAGGGATGATTGGGACCGTCCTGTGGCGCACCTCGCTGGGTCCGCAGCAGCTCGCGGTGATCGGCAAGCCAGGGTCGCATTGGTGGCGGCTGCTGACCGCACCTTTTGTCTACGACAACACCGGCTACGCATTTGTGACCCTGGGCGCGATCGGGTTGTTCGGATGGTTGCTCGAACGGCGTCACGGAACGCTGCCGGTGCTGTTGCTGTTCGCCATCGGCGCCGTCGGAGGGACGGCCGTGACGGCGGCGGCATATCCGTTCCCGGTCGTGCTGGGCGCAAACGGAGCCGCGCTGGCGCGGATCAGCGCCTGGGCACTGCCCGACCTGTTGGCGCTGCGCGCCGGCGAGGACATCGACGGGGATCTGATCGGGGCCGGGGTGCTGGCCGCGGTCCTCGCGCTGATGCCACTCGTGGTGCATGCCAGCTGGCTCTCGGACGCGGTCGGGTTGCTGGCCGGCCTGAGCATCGGCTGGCTCCTGGCGCGGCCATACCGGCGCTAGCGCTAGCTCTCACTACCCGACGCTGATCTGGCCCGCCGGCCCGTCCACCAGCCGGCCGATCACCGCGCCGGGCATGAGCGACGCCCGCTCCGGGGTCACCGCCGCCAGCAGACCGCCGGAGGTCATCGCGTCGCACACGAGCCACCGCCGAGCCGGGTCGACGGAGCCGGCGAAGCTGACGAAACTCCCGGCGTGGTCGTGATTTCGCCGGGTTCCCCCGGCCACCGCACGGCCTTCAGGGTCTGAGAGCAGCTCCAACACGCCGTCGATCGCCGGCACAGCGCCCGAATCCACCTCGGCCGCCAGGCCACTGGCCAACGCCAGCTCGTGCAGATGGCCGAGCAGACCGAAGCCGGTCACGTCGGTCAGGGCGCGGGCGCCTGCGGTGCGGGCCGCCGCCGATGCCTCGCGATTCAGCGTCGTCATGACCGCCACGGCCTCGGCCAGAGGCGGGTTGCCGAACCCCCGCTTTAGCGCGGTGGCAACCGCGCCGGCGCCCAGCGGTTTGGTCAGCACGAGCACATCTCCGGCGCGCCCGCCCGCGTTGGTGATCACCTCGCGTGGGTGGACGATGCCGGTGACCGACATGCCAAACTTAGGCTCGGCGTCCTCGATCGAGTGACCTCCTAGGATCGCCACGCCAGCCCCCTCCGCCACGGCGGCGGCACCGCTCAGGATTGCCAGCAAGACGTTCTCACCGAGGGCGCTCAGCGGGAACGCGACCAGGTTCAGTGCGCTGAGCGGCGTCGCGCCCATCGCGTAGATGTCCGACAGCGCGTTGGCTGCGGCGATCCGGCCGAAGTCGTACGGGTCATCGACGATCGGGGTGAAGAAATCCACGGTGTGCACGAGCGCGAGGTCCTCACGCAGGCGATATACGCCGGCGTCGTCGGCGCCGGCGAAACCCACCAGCACGTTCGGGTCCGCCGATCCGGGGGCCAACCGCGCCAGCAGCGGCGAGATCGCGGCGGCCGGCAGCTTGCACCCGCAGCCGGCGCCCGGGGAAAGCGAAGTCAGCGGAATGCTCACGCCCGTATGATCCTCCAGGCGAGTGCCGGACCCCACCTACAGCGAAGCCGACGTCGATGCCGCGGTCGCGGCGATCACCGATCCGCAGCGGCTACGCGAGGCCCAGGACGTCGTCGCCCGCGCGGCGCCGTCGTTGCAGCGCGTGCTCGCGAGCGCCCTGGCCGAGGGCGGATGGTTCGACCTCGCCAACGACCAGGCGGTTCACGAGGCGGCGGGCGGGGAAGACCCTGATGAGCGCGTCCGCGCCGTGCGCACGCTGCTCGCAGAGGAAACGCGCCTCGGCATGCTGGTCGGCGTCGCGGTTGGATTCGAGTTGGCGCGCGAGCTCAGCGCCGCCCCCGGCGACCCCCGACACAGGAGAACTGATCGATGACCCAAGTCCGATTTCTCGGCCATGCCTGCTTCACGATCTCCGACGGCACCACCACCGTCCTGATCGACCCATTCCTGTCCGGCAACCCCAAGGCCGCAATCAGCGCCGACGACGTCGCCGCGACGAACATCCTGCTCACCCACGGTCACGGCGACCACATCGGCGACACCGTTGACATCGCCAAGCGCACCGGCGCGCCGGTGATGGCGATCGTCGAGATCGCCAACGAGCTCGGCGAGGAAGGGATCGATGTCTCGGACCCTAACCTCGGCGGCACGGTCAAGTTCGACTGGGGCTGGGCCAAGCTGGTTCCGGCCTGGCACACCTCGACGACGCCGAAGGGCACGGCCAACACGCCCGCCGGCCTGCTGATCAACTTCAAGGACACGATCATCTACCACCTCGGCGACACATCGCTGTTCTCCGACCTGCAGCTGGTGGGCAAGCGGAACCCGATCGACCTCGCGCTGATGTGCATCGGCGGCCATTACACGATGGATCGCACCGACGCCGTCGACGCCGCGCAGCTGGTCGGAGCCAAGACGGTGATTCCCTGCCACTACGACACGTTCCCGCCGATCGAGACGGACGCCGAGGCGTTCAAGTCAGACGTCGAGTCGGCCACCGGATCAAGCGTCGTGGTGCTCGAGCCCGGCGACGAGCACTCGACGTGATCCACGCGATCGTCTTGATCGGAGCCGAGCGCGCGGCGCTCGGCTCGCCGGGCGGGGAGCCGGCAGGGATCGATAGCGTGGCCGCGGACTACTCGGTGAGCGGCGACCGGGCCTCCGTGGCCATACTGCACCTGCGCGAGCACGAACAGCTCGCCGAGGTTGTGACCAACGGAATCTCGCAGCTGAGCGGCGTGACCCGGACCCAGACGATGGTCGCCTTCGAGGTGTACTCGCGCCACGACCTCGAGGCGCTGTTCTCCGTGGGTCAGTGAGCGCGCCCGCCGGGGCGCAGCCGTCCTGTTCGGCTGAGATGCACGGCGCCGAGCGGTTGCGGATGCCGCTTGTCGCCGAACGCGCGGCGTGGCTTGAGCAGCTCTGCGCGCAGACGCCGGGGGAGATCGCCCATCTCGGCTGCGCGGACAGCCCGTACACCGCGGAGCTGCTGGCCGGCGGAGCGCTGCTCCATGCCCGGCTGGTCAGGGCGGGCCAGGTGACCGGGTTCGACGTCGACGCGCAGGCGCTGGCGCTGGTGCAGAGCGCGCTGCCCGATCGGCGATTCGTGCTCAGCGACGTCACCGTCGCCCCCGCCGGTGAGCGCGGGCGCTACGCGTTGGTCATCGCCGGCGAGGTGCTCGAGCATGTCCCGGACGCCGACGCGTTCCTCCGCGGCTGCCGTGAGCTCCTGGCGCCAGGAGGGCAGCTGTGCGTGACCGTGCCGAACGCGTGCAGTCCGAAGATCGGCCTGCGGTCGCTGGCGGGCCGGGAGTCGGTCCACCCCGATCACCGCGTCTACTACGGCCCCCGCACGCTGGAGCGCACGCTGGCCGGGGCCGGCTTCGAGCTCAGCTGGCTCGCCTCATGCTTCGCGCCGATCGCCGGGCGCGCCGGACGGACGATCTTCAATCCGCTGCTGCGGCTCGATCACCGTCTGTTTCACGGGCCGGTGGGCGACGGGCTTATCGCCCTGGCCAGCGCGCGTTCGAACCCCGCCGCCATCGCCTCGTAGGTGTAGGCGGAGACGGCGGCCCGGGCAGCCGCGCCCAACC
>JBPCMW010000129.1:0-5489 GCA_051001875.1 Solirubrobacteraceae bacterium
ACAACATAAACCATGCCTCGGACAGATACCAGTCATGACTTTGGCTACATCAAACCGACAAAAAGAGACCCGACCCCCCAGAAACACAGGGGATCCGGCCTCAAACCCTCAAAAACTTCCGACTAGCTTTCCGCCCCCCGCTCACGTAGAATGACGGGACAAGTCAAAGCGCCCCCGCGACCGCGACAACGGCCCGGGGGCATGGCACCGAGAGCGGTAGCTCCCGGCGCGCCTGGCAAAGCTACCGAACTGGTCGGCTTGCCTTCCTCGCCAGAACAGATCGCTCTCTCGGTGTCGCAACGAGAGGAGCAGGTTATGGCTGAAGTGATGATGGAAGAGCGGGCGGGACGGATCACCATTCCCGCCGCGTACCTCGAAGACGTCCGCCGGGCGCTCGCAGCAGAGATCGACAACGACGCCGACTGGATCAAGGCGAGCGAAGATCATGCGGAGGATCGCGAGGGCGCGGTGCGGCACCTTCGGACCGACCTCGGCCTGCTCGACTCGGTGCTGGCGGCTGATGAGAGCACCGAACTGGCCGCCGACCCTCACGGCCTGTTTCACATGCTCGAGGCGTTCATTCGCTTGTTGACCGAGCGCCTCACACAGGAGATCGACTACGCGCCGATCAGCATGGGTCCGGTGATCGAGATCCTCGGTCGGTTGCAGTGGGCAGCCGACGAGGCCCTTCGTCTCTTCCCGGAGGCGTGATGACGACCGTCACGATCAACGACGAGGGGACGCGCCGCTCAGTGCTGTTCGCCATCTGGGAGCACGCCGCAGCCGAGATCGGCGAGGATTTCTACGACGCTTTGCACCTTGAGGCCAGAGCATCGTGCGAGCGAGCCGGACCGTCGCAAATCCCGTGGTTTCACTTGGTATCCGGGGAGATGGCGCTCATGCAGTCAACAGCCGCGGCCGCCGCAGCCGTTCAGACGGCAGGCGTGGGGCAGACGGTTGACATTGACGTTCCCGAGGCTGCGCTGGCCCACGGCCTCAGCGCTTGCTCCGCGCAGATCGCGGAGGACGAGGGCTTCTGGCTGAAAGAAGGCGATGAGCGAGATCGGGACCTCGCTACCTTCGACGCGGCCCAGGCGTTGATTCGAGATCTCGACCGCGAGGCGGTGGCGTGATGGCGCCGGTTCTGACACTGCATCACGGCGACGCCGAGGCGTCATTCACCGAGCATCCGTGGAGATCACCCCATTTGAGGGAGGTGCGTGATGGCCCGCAAAGTTACGGGAGCGGTGGTTGAGCACGATGGCCGTGATGGGCGGACCTATCGCTCGCTTCGGTTCACTGCGTACGGCAAGCGGCGGTTCGTGTCGCTTGGTCCGGTCAGTGAAGGGGAGGCGCAGCGAGAGCTGCGTCATCTCCTCGCAGATATCGAGCGCGGGACCTGGCAGCCCCAGGCGACGGCTGAGCCTCCGACCGAGCCCAATCCGATCCCGACGTTCCACGAGTTCGCCGAGCAGTGGTGGACCCGCAACGAACGACAGCTCGCGGCCAGCACACAGAGCGACTATCGCTGGCGCCTCGAGAAACACCTCCTGCCGTTCTTCGCCGAGCACTCGCTCGACCGGATCACGTTCGATCTTGTCGAGCGGTACATCGCGGCGAAGCTCGCTGAGGCCGAGCCGCTGTCGGCTCGCTCGATCAACATGACCCTCACCCTGATGGCCGCCATCCTCGACGGAGCCGTGGAGCGTGACCTGATCGTGCGCAACCCGGCGAAGGGAAAGCGTCGGCGCGTCCGGGAACGCGAGCCGCACCGGACCTACCTCGAGACGGCCGAGCAGATCGCTGAGCTGCTCGAGGCTGCTGGCGAGCTTGATCGGACGGCGCGGGAGGATCGCCGGCATGTTGAGCGCCGAGCGATCGTGGCGACTCTGACGTTCGCAGGACTTCGGATCGGGGAGTTGTGCGCGCTGCGGTGGCGCGATGTCGACCTGGCGAACGGCTGGCTGCAGGTGGGAGAGGCGAAGACTGATGCTGGCCGCCGGCGGGTGAAGCTTCGCGGCGCGGCTCGAGACGAACTGCTCGCGGTCCGGGCCCGCAGCACGCGATGCGGGGCGGATGACTACGTCTTCGCCACGAAGACCGGTGCCCGGCCCTCACGCGAGAACGTCCGCAACCGAGTTCTGACCCCGGCCGCAGAACGAGCAAGCGAAGCGCTGGCCGCGGCTGGGTACCCGCCATTGCCTGACCGGGTGACGCCACATTCGCTGCGCCGCACGTTTGCGAGTGTGCTGTACGCGCTCGGCGAGGACCCGGGCGTGGTCATGGACGAGATGGGTCACACGGACCCGGCGCTGGCGCTGCGCGTTTACCGGCAGACGATGCGTCGGGGCGAGGACGAGAAGGCTCGTCTGCGGGCCCTGGTCGACGGCAGCGAATTGGCAGTTATTGGCAGTCCTGCCTTCAAAGCGTCAGAGTCAGCTGTCGAGCAGGATGCCGCTTAATCAGCAAAACCGCGTTAGCGGGGCTTCTAGAGGCGCGCCCGGCAGGATTTGAACCTGCGACCTTTCGCTCCGGAGGCGAACGCTCTATCCCCTGAGCTACGGGCGCGGGGTCGCCGTGACCGACGATGATGTGAGCTTACCGATGGAGATCGCGATCATCTCGGATACGCACATGCCGCGCGGTTTGCGCCGGCTTCCTGCAGAGTGCGTGGACCGGTTGCGTGCCGCCGACCTGATCGCCCACGCGGGCGACCTGATGACGCTCGCGGTGCTTGACGAGTTCAGGGGCTATGGGGAAGTGGTGGCCGTGCGCGGCAACGTCGACGACGCCCAGGTGAGGGCGATCCTTCCGGAGACGGCCACGGTGGCCGCGGACGGCGTGAGCCTGGGCGTGATCCACGACGCGGGAGCCGCGCGGGGCCGGCTCGAGCGCCTGCGACAGCGCTTTCCCGACGCCGACGGCGTGGTGTTCGGCCACTCTCACCTGCCACTCCACGAGCGTTCGCATGACGGCTTTCAGATCTTCAATCCCGGGAGCCCGACCGAGCGGCGGCGGGCGCCCGCGCACACCATGGGCCTGGCGCGGGTCAGCGCGGGCAAGCTCGGGTTCAGCTTCGTAGCGGTCGGCTGACACACTCCGGCGCCGTGGATCTCTCGGTGTTCTTTGCCGGCACCGCCGGCTCGATTCCCACCGCTCGGCGTGGACTGCCGGCGCTGCTCGTGCGCCGAGGGGGTGACCGCATCCTGTTCGACTGCGGGGAGGGGACCCAGCGTCAGCTCGTCAGTTCGGTCGGGTTGGCGGATCTGACGGAGATCTTTCTCACCCACTTCCATGCCGATCACTGGCTCGGTCTGCCGGGACTGCTGAAGACCTTCGATCTGCGGGGGCGCGAGCGCCCGCTGGCGGTCTATGGTCCGCCCGGCCTGCGGGAGCTCGTGGTGATGGCTCTGCGGCTCGCCGGACGAGTCAGGTTCGAGTTGCAGCTGGTCGAGCTCGAACCGGGGGAGGCGCTGCAACGGGACGGCTACAACATCGCCGCAGTCGACGTCAGGCATCGGAGTCGGGCGTACGGCTACGTGCTGTTCGAGGATGAGCGACCCGGAGTGTTCGATCCCCAGCGGGCGGTCGCCCTCGGTCTCACCCCCGGGCCTGACTTCGGCCGGGTGCAGCGTGGCGAGAACGTCGGCGGCGTGCAGCCAGAGCAGGTGATGGGTCCGCCGCGCCCCGGCCGCAAGGTCGTCATCTCCGGCGACACGATGCCGTGCGAGACGCTGAGCATCGCCGCCCACGGAGCCGACCTGCTGATCCACGAGGCGACGTTCGCCCACGAGGAGACCGACCGGGCGGCGGAGACGGGCCACTCGACGGCCGCGCAGGCCGCGACGGTCGCGCGCGATGCCGGGGTCAGGATGCTGGCCCTCAACCACGTCTCGACCCGGTATCCAATGCGACTCCTGCGTGAGGAGGCCCGCGCGGTGTTCGAGTGCACCGTGCTCCCGCGGGACTTCGATGAGATCGAGATCCCGTTTGCCGAGCGCGGCGAGCCGGGGCTCGTCCGCTGGGAGGACCGACCGCCGCAGCCGACCGACACGCCGCCGCCCACCGATACGCCGCCGTCCACCGAGACCGCGGAACCGATCGTCGACCCGGCGCCGTGAGCCTGAGCCGCCGTGAGCGCCTGGAGACCCCGCGGCTGATCTGTGAGCGCCTCCGCGACGATCACGCGGACGAGCTGCCGCAGCTCCTGCAGGACCCGCGCGTGGCGCGAACGCTGTCGGCCACCGGCGAGCCGCCCACCCGGGCAGAGATCGTGGCGACGCTCCGCGCGAAGATCGCGCACTGGGACAGTCTGGGCTTCGGGCTGTGGCTGGTCCGTGACCGGGAATCCGGGCAGATGGTCGGCCAGGGAGGCCTCCAGTCGACGTTCGTCGCCGCCTGCAACCAGGTCGAGGTCACCTGGGCGATCGTCCCCGAGCGCTGGGGTCAGGGCCTGGCCACCGAGCTTGCCCGGGGGGCCAGGAAGGTTGCGTTGGAGGACCTCGGGCTGGATCAGATCGTCGCCTTCACGCTGCCGGACAACCACGCCTCGCGGCGGGTGATGGACAAGAGCGGGTTCGTGTTCGAGGGCGAGATCCTCCACGCCGGCCTCCCACACTTGCTCTATCGCTGCCGCGCCCCGGGACCGTAGGCACCCCCGCCGACCCCGATGCTAGGCTTGTTGCGTCGGCCCCTTTAACCCAGTCCCGTGAGGCTAGGAAGGAGCGCGTTGCAAGCCCCAACGGTCGTGCTCGACCGCGATGACATGCGCCGCACGCTAGTGCGGATCGCCCACGAGATCGTTGAGAAGAACCCGGACGGACCGATCGCGCTCGTCGGGATTCAGCGCCGGGGCGCGCACCTGGCACAGCGGCTCCATGCCCTAATCACGGAGCTGCTCCACACGCCCGTCCCACTCGGTCTCGTCGACATCGCGTTCTATCGCGATGATCTCTCGATTCGGCCCAGCGCTCCGGTGGTCCACGCCACCCAACTCGAGTTCGAGATCGATTCCCGCACGATCGTGATCGTCGACGACGTGCTCTACACCGGCCGTACGGTCCGGGCGGCGATCGAGGAGATTTTCGACTACGGGCGAGCGGCGCGGGTACAGCTCGCGACGCTCGTCGACCGGGGCCATCGCGAGCTTCCGATCCGCCCCGACTACGTGGGCAAGAACATCCCCACCTCGCAGGACCAGCGCGTCAACGTCCGCGTGGAGGAGGTCGACGGCTACGACGAGGTCACGATCGGCCCGGCCGCCCGCACGGAGGCCGAGTTGGCATGAGCGCGTTCAGGAGGACCGGCAAGCATCTGATTTCGATCGACGATCTCGACCGTCCCGGGATCGAGCGGATCCTCGATCGGGCCGAATCGTTCGCGGTCGTCTCGGGCCGGGAGATCAAGAAGGTGCCGGCCCTGCGCGGGCGTACCATCGTCAATCTGTTCTATGAGTCGTCAACCAGGACGAGCTCGAGCTCCGAGCTCGC
>JBPCMW010000130.1:0-25765 GCA_051001875.1 Solirubrobacteraceae bacterium
GACCACGTCGTAGCTGCGCTCGGGCAGCCCGGCTTCTTCGAGGAGGGCGATCTCGACGTCGAGATCGCGGCCGCGGGCCATCTCCGCGCCGCTCTGTTCCGGCTCGACGCCTTGGGTCCGCCACCCGCGGCCGCGGGCGGCGAGCATCACCTCCCCGGTTCCCGATCCGACATCGAGCAGCGAGCCCCCACGGAGCCCGGTGGCCCGCTCGATCATCCCCATGCGGCGGTCGGCGACCCTCATCAGATAGCGCTGGAAGATCGGCGCGCGGACGTCGAGGCCGAACTTCCCCACCTCTCCAAACATGTATCCGTCGACATAGATCTCCGAAGGGTCGGCGTATCGCGCCGCGGAGACCGTGGCGCATGCGACGCACCGGCGCAGAAGGTTGCCGGCGCCGAGATCGAACCTCTGGAACGCGGTGGCGCCGCAGGCAGGGCAGCTGGAAAGCTCGTGGACCTCCATCGCCGCGCGAGTCTAGTGGCGCACTCCGGGGGAGCTCTCGACCTACTCGGGGGAGCCCTCCACCCATTCGCGCCGCGAACGATCAAAATGGCGGATGACCCGCGCGGGGTTGCCGACCACCACCGAGTTCGGGGGCACCGAGCGGGTCACGACCGCGTTCGCCGCGACGAAGCTGTTCGCGCCGATGCTCACCCCGGCGAGGATTGCCGCGTGAGGCCCGATGATGCAGCCGGGACCGATGCTCACCCCCTCGGGCTCGGCCATCGGCTGGAAGATGATCGGCGTATCGGGATCCCGGTACTCGTGATAGCTGTCGGCGATCAGGATGTTGTGGCCCATGAGGTTGTTCTCGCCGATGTCGATCTGCCCGACGCAGCTCAGCCAGATTCCGGCCCCGATGTTGCTACCGCTGCCGATCCGCAGGCTTGGCTGATGCTCACGGCCGCGATAGCGCTCGACCAGGGAGAACATCGCGCCCTCGTGGATCAGAACGCCGTCGCCGATCTCGATCCGGTGCGGCGAGAGGATCCCGCGGGGTGAGACGATTAGGCTACCCTTGCCAAAGCGCGCAAACCGGTGGGCCTTAATTCGCCTGCGCCAGCGCCAGAGAAAGATCTCTTCTCGCCCTCTTCGCCAGCGGCCCCGTATCCCGAGATGCAACACCGGCCGAGAGTCTACGTCCGCTGGCCGCCGCCGCTGGACCCGAACGCCAGCAGCGCCCGGCACCACCGATGAGGCTCACCGGGGCGCGACTGAAAGTGGGTCTGGCCCCAGAGATCGTTCAGCTCGCGGAGGGCAGCGGGCACGGGAACACCTGGCGCAACGTGCTGGCGGAGCTCCGCTTCGTCAACAACGTGAAGCTGGTCCGCCGCGGCCGCGCCGACGTGTGGCTGGCGAGCGGCCATGAGCCGCCACCAGTCGGCCGGCCGCTGGTGGTTCAGGTGCACGAGGCGAGCTGGGGGATCCCGGCCCTGCGGGAGTTCCTTGACGACGACTTCGTCCACGGCATCGAGGCCAGCACTAGGGAAGCCGTGGCAGCGGCCGATGACGTGATCACCCCTTCCCGTGCTGCCGCCGATCAGGTGATCGCCGCTTACCCCATCGCGAGCGATCGAGTGCACGCCATTGCTCACGGCGTCGACCACGCGCTGTTTCATCCCGGCCTTTCTGGTGGTCGTGAACGGGTGGGAGCGCCGTACATCCTGACCGTCGCGACCCTCCACCCGCGAAAGAACCTGGCCGCCGTGCGTGAAGCGGCAGCAGCGCTGGCGCGGGCGGGGCTCCCGCACGTCCTGGTGATCGTCGGAAATCCCGCGCCCGACACCAGGGCGGCGCAGTTCGAGCGGGAGGCGACCGCCCCGCTGCCCGATCATCCCGGCCGGATCGTTCATCTCCACTCGCTCGCGCCGTCCCAACTCGCGGCGGTGATGGGCGGTGCCGAGCTCTTCTGCCTGCCCAGCTACTTCGAGGGCTTTGGCCTCCCGGCGCTGGAGGCGATGGCCGCCGGTACACCGGTCATCGTCTCAGACCGGGGTGCCCTGCCTGAAGTCGTCGGGAACGGGGGTCTGGTGGTCGCACCGGATCCGCCCGCGGTCAGCGAAGCCGTACAGCAGGTGCTGCGCGAGCCGGAACTGGCGGAGCAGATGCGCGGTGCGGCGGTGCGGCGAGCGTCCGCTTTCAGCTGGAGCCGGACCGCCGCGAGCTGGCTGGCCGTGCTGGAGCAGGCCGCCCAGCGCTGAACGGCGCTCAGCGCCCGCTGGCCCGGGCGCGAGTTCGTTCGCGCACGACCCGTGGCAGCTGCTCCTTCAGTTCGCCGCCCAATTGGCGCAGCGTGTAGCGGAACGGGCCGAGCTTCACCTTGCCGAACGCCCGCTCGTACTCACGCTGGCTCTCGAACAGGGATGGTAGGTCCGCCAGGCGGATGTCCAGCGGCTGTCCGTGGCGCGCGATTCCGAACACCCAGAATGGCGCGCTCTGATCACCCATCGAGGCGACGTCGACTTCGGCAAAGCCCTGGAGCAGCAGCCGCAGCCCCTCCGGGGTGAACCGCCAGTAGTCGTTGGGGTAGCCGTGGATGCCGATCAGCATCACCGAGGAGAGGATGCAGACCCCCCCGTCGGGGCTGACGACGCGTCGCAGTTCGTGCCCCGCGGCGATCGGATCCGCACAGTGTTCCAGCGTGTCCAGGCAGATCGCCGTCCCCACCTCGCCGTCGGCGAAACTGAGCTCCCGCAGGTCCTCGAGCCGGTCTACCCCCGGACCCTGCCGTAGATCCGTGCCGATGAAGGTGCGCCCGCCGAACAGCGGACGCAGGTCGTTCGGCTGCCCTTCCTCCACCTGCATCGAACCGAACTCGACGATCGGCTCCGGCAGCGCGACGCGCTGGGCGATCTCAGAGATCACCGCGTACGTGAGATTGTGGGCCACGGAGCCACATGCTACGGTCGCCCGCGCCGTGACCACCGCGCCGAGCACCCGCGCCGATCCGCGCCGCGCGCGGGAGGCGATCGCGCAGGTCAAGCGCTGGTATCACTGCATCGAAGTCGCCCCCGGGGTGGTAACCGACGGTTTATTCGATCTCCGCCCCATCGTCGACCGGCTTCCGTGGCCCGATGTGCGAGGCAAACGTTGCCTCGACGTCGGGACCTCGGACGGCTTCTTTGCCTTCGAACTGGAGCGGCGGGGCGCAGCGGAGGTCGTGGCGACGGACATCTCGGGGCATCAGGCGTGGGACTGGGAGCTTCACCTGCGCGAGCTCGGCCCGGAGTACCTCCGGCACGTAGCGGGACCGCAGATGGGCGTCGGCTTCGAGGTAGCCCGCCGGCTGCTGTCGTCCGGCGTCGTTCGCGAGCCGCTCAGCGTGTATGACCTGACGCCTGTGCGACTCGGTCAGTTCGACGTCGTGGTCTGCGGCAGCCTGCTGCTGCACCTGCGCGATCCGCTGCGCGCGCTGGCCGCGATCCATTCGGTGTGCGCAGGCAGCTTCCTGTCCACCAACCAAGTCGATCTCCTTCGCTCGCTCGAGCACCCGCGCCAGCCGTTGATCCGGCTCGACGGGACCAGCGGCATCACCCAGTGGTGGCTTCCCAACGTCGCCGGCCACCGCCAGATGCTGCGTTCGGCCGGATTCGAGCTCGAGCGGGAATCTTGCCTCTACTCGATCCCCCTCGGGCCCGCCCACGCTCCTCCCGCACGAACCCCGCGGGGGCGGGCGCGCAGCCTCACCCGCAGGCTGCTCACCGGCAACGACGGCGTCACCCACCACGCCGTGCTCGCGCGCCCGGTCTAGGGAGGCGGGAATGCTGGCGGACGGCCTGGCCCGATTGCTCGCGCTGCCTGAGAACGCCCGGGTGCTGGACGTGGGCGGCTGGGCCGCACCCCTGAACCGGGCCGACTGGGTGATTGACGTGATGCCCTATGCGACCCGCGGGGCGCTGGCTCGGAACGGCGTCGGGCCGGGGCCGGCGCGCTTCACGGCCGATACATGGGTACAAGCGGACATCTGCGCCCATCAGCGCTGGCCGTTCGAGGAGAACTTCTTCGACTTCGCCGTGTGCACATTCACGCTCGAGGATGTTCGTGACCCGATCCGCGTCTGCGAAGAGATCTCACGCGTGGCCCAGGCCGGGTACGTGGAGGTTCCGTCGGTGCTCGATGAGCTCACCTGGCGCAATCCGGAGATCTCCGGCGGTCCGTGGGTCGGCCACGCCCACCACCGCTGGTTGTGCACGCTGGAGCAGAGCTCCCTGGTCTTCCTGCCCAAGTTCCACTCGCTCCACACGCGTCCCCGCCTGCGGGTGTCTCCTTCCCAGGCCACCCAGCTGAGCAGCGAGGAGCGCGTCCTGGCCCACTTCTGGGAGCAGCAGCTGCCGGCCCGCGAATGGGTCGCCATCGACGACTATCCGTTCGACCAGCTCGAGCAGGCGGTCCGCGACCGGTTTCCGGCGTCGACCGGGTGGCATCCGGGGCGGGAGGGGCTGCATGAGCTCCGCCATCGCCTGCGCGAATGGCTCAGATCACGGGCGAGCGATAGCGGACGCTCCCGCTGAGCATCGCCGCCAGACCCACCACGTCGGCGGCGACATCGGCGGCCGCCACGGCGGGGCGGGGAACAACCCTCGCCGACCCCCGGGCGGCATCGCGCGCCACCACGCGCAGATACGGGAGCACCCCGACCAGCGGGAACGCCGACCGGCGCGCGGAGGCGGTTGCGCCCGCGACGACGGCGAGGTCGAATCGGGCGCTGCGGGGGTTGAGGAACATCCGCCGGTAGAAGAAGGCACGTCTGAGCTCGGGCATCTGACGCGCCATGGCCGGAAAGTACTGCAGCCGGTCTCGCTCGCGCACATAATCGCGCCAACTCCGAGCGAACACGGCATGGTGTGCAAGCGCCTGCGGACAGAACGAAACGCTGGCGCCGGCCCGTAGCGCCCGGTAGCCAAACCACATGTCCTCGCCAAGCGGCTTGCCGGCCCGCGGCCTGATCCACTCCTGAAACCCGCCGACCAGATCGAAGGTGTCCCGACGGACGAACAGGTTCGCGGTCTCGAACAGCCCCACGGCGAAGGTGATCCAGATCGTTCGGTCGAACGGGCCAAGGGCATCGGTGGGATCCGGGAGAACCTTCCCCTGCACGATGTCCGCCTGCTCCAGCGCCCGCGAGCCCGCCCGCAGCCATTCCGGCCCGGGATAGACGTCGGCATCACAAAATGCGAGCTGAGCGGCCCGCGCACTCCGGACCCCGAGATTCCGCGCGGCGGCCGGGCCACGCGGAGGCTGCTCGAGGACGACGACCGGCCCAGGGGCTCGGCGAGCGAGCGCAGCGGTGCCGTCCTGCGAACCGTCATCGACGACGATCACCTCGTAGTCGCCGTCGTAGCGCTGGTGCGACAGCGCCTGGAGGGTGCGCGGCAGCGTGTCGGCGGCATTGCGGGCCGGAACGATCACCGAGATTTGCGCCACAGCGGAACTGTATGGGTCATGAGGATCTACGCTCTCGGCCGTGCGGATTGCCCTGACTCACGCGTTCTGCTGGCCCGAGGTACGCCGCGGCGCCGAGCGCTTCGTCCCCTCCCTTGGAGCCGCACTGGTCCGCCGCGGCCACGAGGTCGTGCACTTCTCGGCGGCGTGGACCCCGGGTTGCACCATCGAGGATGGAGTGGAAACCGTCCGGCTGCGCCGACGCTTCGGCCATGCCTACCGGCATGAGGCGGACTTCGGCGGACGGCTGTTCATCCGCCTGGTGCGCGAGCGGTTTGATGCCGTGCATTCGCTCGGACGCCATGACGCCGTCGCCTCGATCCGAGCGGCACGGCTGCGCGGGGACTCGCGGCGCACCGTGGTCACGGATCTGGGGATTCCTGACCGCAGGTGGTGGTCTCAGCAGGGATGGTTCCAGGCGCGAGCGGTGGCGAAGGTCGTGGCCGGAATTGACGTGTACAGCGCGATGTCACGGACCGCCGTCGACCAGCTCGCCCTCAGCTATGGCCGCCGTGACGGGGTGGTCGTTCCCGGCGGAGTCGATCTCAGCCGCTTTCGCCCGGCGCCACAGCGCGAGCCACGTCCGACGATCCTGTTTTCGGGTGCGATCACCGAGCCCCGTAAAGGGGTGGCGCTGCTGCTCTCCGCGCTCCCGCTGATTGCCGCGGAGGAGCCCGACGTGGTGCTGTGGCTGAGCGGGTCCGGGGATCCAGACCCGCTGCTGGCCGCCGCTCCGGCGCAGGCGCGTAAGCATGTGCAGGCCCTGGGGCTGGGCGACCCTCGTCGCCAGCATGAGCGCTACGGCGGCGCGTGGGTCACCTGTCTGCCCTCGAGCCATGACTCGTTCGGGATGGCGCTGGCCGAGTCGCTGGCCTGCGGAACCCCGGTTGTCAGCACCACCCACGGCGCGCCCCACGAACTGGTCCGCGAGGGGGTCACCGGTGAGCTTTGTCGCGCAGAGGATTTCCGTAGCTTGGCGGCCGCCTGCGTGCGGGCCTTGAAGCTGGCACGACGACCCGGGACGACAGCGGCGTGCCGCCTCTCGGCAGAGCCGTTCGATTGGGACGCCGGGGTGGCACCGTTGTGCGAACGGCTGTACGCGACCGGGCGATAGGGTACGCGCTTGCGCAAGCTCCTGATAACCGGGGCGGCGGGCTACGTCGGGGGCCGTCTCGTGCCCCAGCTTCGCGCCCACGGATGGGAGGTCCGCGCACTGGTTCGTGAATCCGCCCCGCGTCTCGATGTCGAGCAGACCGTCTGCGACCTTGCTGCGCCGGACGCGTTCCCGGCGGTCATGGAAGCATGCACGGGGGTCGATGCGGTCGTCCATCTGGCGGGAGAGAACGAGGTGCTCGCCGATCGGCAGCCGGCCGCGGCCCTGTCGGGAACGGTGCTCGCGACCGAGCGCGTCGCCGAGGCGGCCGCCCGGGCCGGTGTCAGCCGCCTGGTCTACCTGTCCACCGTTCACGTGTATGGCGCGCGGATCGTGCCGGGAGTCCGGTTGAGCGAAGAGATGCGGGTCGAGCCGCGCTCGGCGTACGCGATCTCCCGTCTGGCCTCAGAGCACGTGGCGGCTGCTTTCGGCATCGACGCATATGACCTCGTCGTCCTGAGGCTGACCAATTCCGTCGGCGCGCCCGACCATCCCGCGGTCGACCGCTGGTCGCTGGTGGCCAACGACCTCTGCCGGCAGGGCGCGCTGCAGGGGCGGCTGGTGCTTCGCTCAGCGGGCACCCAGTGGCGGGACTTCGTCGCCCTTCCAGATGTGTGCTCAGCGATCGCACAGGCCTGTTCCGCTGACACCCTGCCGCCCGGCACCTACAATCTCGGCTCGGGACAATCCCGAACGGTGCGCGCGCTGGCCGACATGATCGGGGATGAGTTTGAGCGTCAGACGGGAAGCCGGCCCGAGCTGGGCGTCCCCGCCTCTGAGGCCCGGCCGCCGGAGCCGTACTACGTCTCAGTGCACCGCGCGGCTGTCCACGGTGTCCGGTTGGAGACCGCATTGGAGGAGGCCATCGGTGAGACGGTGCGGTTCTGCCTGGACCACAGAGAGGAGCTCTAGGTGAGCGAGATCCACGATGTACGCGTGACCCCGCTACGCCGGATCGCGGATGAGCGGGGTGCGGTTTTCCACATGCTGCGTGAGGACGATCCTGCATTCGAGCGTTTCGGCGAGATCTACTTCTCGCTGGTCTATCCGGGGGTGGTCAAGGGCTGGCACCTCCACACGCGCATGAAGCTCAACTACGCCGTTCCGACTGGGATGGTGAAGCTCGTGCTCTACGACAATCGCCCCGAGTCCCCCACTCTCGGCGTGGTCCAGGAGCTCTACGTCGGGGAGCTGAACTACGTGCTCGTGACGATCCCGCCGCTGATCTGGAACGGCTTCAAGGGTGTCGGGAGCACCCCGGCGCTAGTCGCGAACTGCGCCACCTCCGCGCACGATGCCGGTGAGATCGAACGCTTGGATCCCCTCAGCAGCAAGATCCCTTACGACTGGGCGCTTCGCCACGGCTGAGCGCCGCGGGTACGCCGATACCATGGGCGCATGATCGAGTCGGCGCCCCACACGCCGCCAGGGGGGGGCTCGCGGTTTCGGTTCACGGGCTCGTTGCGTCGCCAGGCGGCACGAGGGACCCTGATCAATGCGGCGTTCACGGTCGGCGTCAGTCTTCTGGGGCTGCTCAAGGGCTTCATCCTGGCTCGCTTCCTCTCCCGCGGCGACTACGGCCTGTGGGGAATCATCGCGGTGTCACTGTCCACCCTGTTGTGGCTGAAGCAGGCGGGCATCGGCGACAAGTTCGTCCAGCAGGATGAGCGAGATCAGGAGCTCGCCTTTCAACGCGCCTTCACGCTCGAGCTGGCGCTCACCGGACTGTGCGTCGCGGTGATCGTCATCGCCCTGCCGCTGCTGGTGGTGATCTACAGCCTTCCCCAACTCGTCGGCCCGAGCCTGGTGGTCGCGGCCGCGCTAGTCGCTGCGGTCTTCCAGGCGCCCCTGTGGATCTACTACCGCCAGATGGACTTCGGCCGCCAGCGAGCCCTGCAGGCCATCGACCCGGTGATCAGCTTCGCGGTATCGATCACGCTGGCCGTCGCCGGGGCGGGCTACTGGGCGTTCGTCGGCGGGCTGCTGGCCGGCGTCTGCGCCGCGTCGGCCGCGGCGGTCCTGAGCTCTCCGTACCAGCTGCGGCTGCGCTGGACACGGGGCGCCCTGCGGAGCTACTGGGCGTTCTCGGGGCCCCTGCTGCTGGCGGGGGTTGCAACGTTCTTGATGGCCTGGGGCGCGGTCATCGCCGCCAAGCTCGCCCTCGGAGTCGCCGCCGTGGCGGTAATCGCGCTGGCCGACAACATCGCGAGCTTCACCGAGCGAGTCGACGATCTCGTGACGGGCGCCCTGTACCCCGCGATCTGCGCGGTCCGGGATCAGACCGAGCTGCTGTACGAGTCTCTGGTGAAGTCCAACCGGCTCGCGCTGATGTGGGCAGTGCCCTTCGGGGTCGGGATCACCCTGTTCTGTGCAGATCTCGTTCATTTCGGGATCGGTGAGCGGTGGCGGCCAGCGGTGGTCGTGCTGCAGGTTTACGGCGTTGCCGCGGCGATCAATCACATCGGTTTCAACTGGAGCGCCTACTTCCGCGCGCTCAACCGCACGCGGCCGATCGCGCTGAGCACCGTTACGGCGACCGTCGTTTTCCTGCTCACCGGCATCCCGCTCCTGCTGGTCATGGGGTTGCCTGGATTCGCGATTGGAATCGCCGCGCAGGGCCTCGCGGCACTGGGACTGCGGGCCTACTACCTGCAGCGGCTGTTTCCCGGCTTCGACTTCTTGCGCCACGCGGCGCGGTCCTTCCTCCCGACCGTTCCCGCCGCGGTGCTGGTGCTGATACTGAGGTCCATCGACGGAACTCGTACGCTCGCGCTCGCGCTCGCCGAACTGGCGGCTTACGTGATCACGGCCGCTGCGGCGACTTGGGCGCTCGAGCGGGGCCTGATCCGCGAGGCGCTCGCCCAACTCGGTCGCCGGGGCGCTGCCCCGGCGGTCTCCTGAGGCCGGGCCATCCGATTCGCATTCTGAGCGTCGGCAACCGCTATCCGCCGTGGTCGCTCGGCGGCTACGAGACGATCTGGCAACGGGCCAACGCCGCGCTTCGCCGCGGCGGACATCAGGTCCGGGTGCTGACCGCTGCGCCTGACCCCACCGACGAGCAAGCCTCGGAGACGGCCGAGCCCGACGTGCACCGGGAGCTGCGCTGGTACTGGTCTCAGCACCGCTTCCCCGCGGTCACGCTCCGGGCCGCGCTGGCGCTCGAACGCGCTAACGCGCGAACTCTGCGCGAGCACGTCGAGACCTTCGCCCCCGACGCTGTGGTCTGGTGGTCGATGGGCGGCATGTCGCTGTCGCTCCTCGAGCAGGTTCGCCGTGCCGATCTGCCGGCCCTCGGCGTCGTGGGAGACGAGTGGATGCTCTACGGACCGGAGGTCGATGGATGGTCGCGACGCTGGCGCGGATGGCGGAGGCCCGCGGGTCCCCTCGCGCGGCTCGCCACGGGCATACCGGCCCGGTTCGAGATCGCGGAGGCAGCGCGGTGGATCTTCATCTCCGAGCACCTGCTTGGACTCGCTCAAGGCGCAGGGCGGCCCTGGAAAAATGCCTTGGTTGCCCATCCGGGCGTTGATGGCAACCGCTTCGCCTGGACGGAGGCTCAGCCGTGGCGCTGGGGGCTGCTGTACTGCGGTAGGATCGACGCCCGCAAGGGAGTGGAAACGGCCGTCCGCGCCCTCTCGCATCTCCCGGAGCAGGCGACACTCTGCGTGGACGGCGGAGGGGACGAGGAGTACGCAGCCGAGTTGCTGAAGCTGGCCTTGCAGCTCGGCGTCGAGAGGCGGCTGCTCCTGCGGCGCAGTCCTCGCGAGCTCGTGCCGGCCACGTACGCGGAGTTCGACGCGGTGCTGTTTCCCGTGACCTGGCAGGAGCCGTGGGGACTGGTCCCACTCGAGGCGATGTCGGTGGGCCGTCCGGTGGTCGCCAGCCGCGCCGGCGGCGGCCCGTCGGAGTATCTGCGGGAGGACCACAACTGCCTGGCCTTCGATCCCGGCGACGCGGCAGGACTGGCAGCTGCGGTGAGACGCCTCGCGGCGGACCCGTCATTGCGGGCCGGCTTGGTCGCTGCCGGGCGGACGACGACCCGCCGCTTCTCCGAGACCCGCTTTCACGACACCATCGAAGCCGAGTTGCGCGGCCTTGCTGGCGCTCGTCAACCGCTCGGACCCGACCGCAACTCGTAGACGGCAGCGCAGCCGAAAGCTCGCTTGTCGACGACCAGCGGGCCTAACAGGCGGCTGAGATTCGCCGGTAGCTCGCAGTCGGTCAGAACGAACCGGACCCGGAGCGACTCAGCACGGCACGGGCCTGAGCAGGGGACATGCGCCCCCTCCATCAGCTCGTCGGCCAGGAGTTGGCGGCGCAAGAAATCAGGCGTCCACGCAAATTCGCCGATCCACGTGCAGGTACAGCGGATGCAGGAACACCGGCTGACCGAGGTGAGGTCGAAATGGTCGGTGATCAGCAGGTGCTCGGCGCTCTGACGAATCGAGTCCATGTAGAACAACTGGTCCGCGCCAGCCAGAGCGCCGGCGGTGCCAGACATGACCCCGCCGTGGCGGATCGTGCCGTAGGCGAGCCACAGCAGCGGAATCGCCGCCCAGCCGATCAGGACTGCTGCGACAGCCAGTGGGAGTTCCCATTTGCCGCGCACCACCGGACTCATCGCTGCGCGGTCCCGCGGATTACTCCGACGCTCGCGCAGCCGAAGCGGCGGACCGAGGCCAGCACCGGTGCGAGCGAGCGGCGCAGATCGATCCGCGACCCGCAGTCGGCGAACACCAGCCTCACGCCGCTGAGCCGAACCAGCAAGCTTGCGCGGGTGCGATCGAGTGTGCCCGCGAACATCGCGTTGGCTATCGCCGAGCGGGCCGGGTAGTCCCGGCTCCAGAACTGATGCCCGACCCACACGGCGCGACCGGTCTGCGACGGGATCCCGACCGCGACGATCGTGCGAGCGAGCACGCCCCCGGCCGGGGCGCCATTCGCCACCCAGTCCAGCGCGCGCGAATCTGAGGCGTTCTCGTAGTACTGCTGGATTGGACTGCGCTCGACGTCCCGGAACGCTCGGGCTTCGTAAGCCAGGCCGGGGACCGTCACCGCGGCGAGCATCAGCGCGCCCGCGACGAGTGGCAGCCGGATCCGCTGAGCGCCACGCACACAGAGCACCGCGATGGGCAGGCTCAGGCTCTCCAGAGCGTGCGTGGAGAAGGAGCCCACCGCGAAGTAGGTGATGAGACACGCCGGGATCCACAACAGCAGCGCGCGTTCGGAGAGATCCCGACCCGGGCGCCGCAACCCCGCCAGCGCGAACGGCAGCATTGGCACCAGAGCCAGCACGAGTGCGGTCAGCGGAGGCCTGGGGACCAGCTCGTTGCGCGACGCGAGCTCCCAAGCCGGATCGAGCTTGGAAAGCAGGAGGTAGTACGTCAGCGGCATCACCGCGGCCAGCGCCGGAATCATCAGCGGGCGCCAATCGGCTGATCCTGCCCAGGCCGCCAACGCCAGCAGGATCAGGATCAGCGTCAGCCCCTGCCAGGGGTGAAGCCAGGCGATCAGCAGGGCGCACGAGCCAGCCGCGCCCAGCAATCGTCGACGCACCTTGCGATCGCTCGCCTGCAGGGCACGCTCGGCCGTCAGTACTGCCACCGGCATCAGTCCGACCGCGAGGGCGGCCGGCATGTAGCCCCATAGCTCCCCCGCCGGGAAGATCTCGGCCGAAAGCTGCAGCAGGTGGTCACGCGCGGACGGCGATCCGATGAGCGCCCAACCGACGAGCGAGGCGATCGGAGAGAACAGGAACAGCGCCAGCGTGAGAGCGGCGGCCCTGGCGCCGCGCTCGTGCAACATCCGGCTGGTCCACCACGCGGCACCGGTGAACAGAACGGCGATCGCCACCGGCTTCCAGAGCCAGTAGGCGGCTTGTAGCGGCAAGCCGATCCACCAGAGGAGCCCGCTCAGCGTGAACATCGGCTGCACGTAGGCGTGCGCGCTCGGTGGCAGGCTGAACAGGTTGTTCGCCAGCACATGGCTGCCGGCGTCCCGGATCCAGGCGAGGTATTGCAGCTGGTCTCCGCCGACGATGCCGTCGGCGCCCGTCAGCCGCTCCCCGAAGCGCAGCGCATGCACGATCATGGCCACCGCCGGCACTAGCGCCCAGAGCGCCAGCACCGCTAACAGGGCCTGCTGGGGACGAGCGAGGGATCGCAGACGTGGGCGGCTCACGCAAACGCACCTCGCTTCGCGATCGCCGCTCCGACGCCCACCCAGCCCAGCCACACGATCAGCATGACCGCCACGTACACGGGCACGATCCCGTCGCTGCGCCACGCGGTCACGTAGAACAAGAGCATCGGCAGCGTGATCGCTGCCTGCAGCAACGTTGCCGCCCGGATATGGCCTGCCAGCAGAAGGAAAGGAAGCACCCAGATCAGATACTGGAAGAAGAACCCGCTTCCGAAGGCCAGTACCATCAGCCACAGGACTGCTGCCGCCGGTCTCGGAGCCGGGCGAAAGCGCCAGGCGTAGCCCGCGAAGGCCGTGATAGTCGCCAGATTGAGCACAGTCGGGTGCTTCACGAACAACCAGCTGATCACGTGATTGGGGGCAACCGGGCGTGTGAGCCAGAGCTGCGCCAAGTTGGGCTGGAGCACGAGGCTGAGACCGCCCATGCCGGGAGCGCCGGCGTAATGGCGGATCCCGAGAGCGCCTGAGCTGTCGGCCACCAGGAAGGGCGCCAGCGGCAGCAGCAGCACTGCGAAGGCCGATCCGATCAAGATTCCCGCCTCCTGACGTGAACGCGCCGTCGGTAGCAGCGCCAGCAACATCAGCAGCGGGACCGTCTTGATGCACGCGCCGAGACCGATCAGTCCGCCGGCAATCCAGGCCCGGTGGTCGTGGTGGGAGCGTTCCCACACCAGCAGGCCCATGGCGGCGGGCAGGATCGCCACCGAGTCGATCTGCGCCGCGTAACCAGAGATCGCGATGAACACGGGACCGAGCGAAACCACCGCGGCCGCCCGCAGCCTGCTCCGCTCGTCGACCCTGCCCTCGAGGCCGCGCCACACCAGCCAGCTCAGAGTCGCGTCGGCAACGATGGAGGGGATCCTGATCAGCTGCGCGAAGCCGCCCCCGAGCACGTCGGCTAGATCGGAGGACAGGACGACGAGCGGCAGGAATCCGGGTGGGTAGGGCCAGTGAAAGCTTCCACCGGCGTTCACCAACGAGTACATATGCAGTGGGTGCGCGCTCAGTGCCCTCCGCACGAGCTCGAACGAGTCCACGTCGTAGGGGAGCCCGTGGGTCAGGACGGCCACGAGCAGCCGCGCAGCGACGCCCGTAGCGATCAGCGCCCACAAGGAGCCCGTGCCCTGGCCCGCGGGGGCGGGCCTCTCACGCATCGCGGACAAACCAGAAGCCGCCGGGCTGCATCCCGTCGCGTAGGCCTGGGAACAGGCCGCGTAAACGCTCCCGCTGCAGCCGCCACAACGCGTGGTTGCTGCAGAGCACGGTGAAGTTCGGGTTGTAGGCCAGAAATGCCTGGAGCAGGTACTGCTCCTGCCAGTGGACGTTGTAACGCTCGTAGAACACCCGCGGATAGGCAAACGGAACGAAGATGTCGTGGAAATGCACGAGCACTCCCGGGGCCAGCAACGGCAGGACCTCGAGCACGAGCCGGACGACCTCTCCGCCCGGTCTGATCGTGTGGCTCGTATCCACGAACAGCACGTCCCCCGCGCCGAGCTCGCTGAACAGCCCCTGCGGCGCCTCGGCGGCGGAGCATCGGTGCAACTTCACCGCCGGCTGCACCGTGTTCACCAGGGGCGACGGGTATGGATCTACCACCACGTGGCCACCTCGGCCGGCTGAGCGGTCCGCCGCGAGCGCGTGCTCGATGAACAAGGTCGAGAATCCCGAACCGAGCTCGAGTATCCGGCGTGGGCGGTTGCGGCGGACGAACGCGTAAAGGAGGTGGGCGTCCATCGGCCCGTACCACGGGTTGTCGAGATGTAGACGGAAGCTCTCCCCGGGTGCCGGCGGGGAGACCGGAAGTCGAAGCTCGTCGATGAACTGTCGCAACTCGCCTTCGATCAGTTCCATCTGTCGCTCGAGGTCGAGCTCGAGACCGTGCAATGCAGCCGGACGATCCCAGAGCTCGGTCGGGAGGGCTCGTGTGTCGACGATGGGGCTGTTGAAGTCAGCCCGCACCACGTCGAGATGTAGCCGCTGGGCCGTTCGGCGCAGCAGGTTGTGCGCCGCCAGGTTCAGTGCTTCTCGCTTGGGCAAGGTCACGGAGCGCTGGATTATCCGTGCCCGCCGTCCGGATGGGGCCAGAGCGTTGCCTAGAATCCGGCTCGTGCCAGACCCGTTGGTGTCCGTTGTGGTGCCGACCTACCGGCGACCGGCGCGCTTGGACCAGCTGTTGATCAGTCTCCGCGCGCAGACGCTCGACGCCGCGACGTTCGAGGTGCTAGTCGTCGATGACGGCGGTGATCCGGAGACGGAGGAGGTCCTGCGGCGCAACCGGCAGGATGGTCGTTTCGCATTGCGGTGGATCCGTCATCAACTGCCCCAGGGTCCCGCTGCGGCGCGGAACAGCGGCTGGCGCAGTGCCTATGGAGGCCTCGTGGCCTTCACCGACGACGACTGCGCGGCCGACCCCGGCTGGCTGGCCGCCGCGCTGCGGGTGGCCACCCGGGAGCCGACCGCGATCATCCAGGGGATCACTCGGCCCGACCCCCGCGAGCTTGCGAACCTCGGGTTACTCGCGCGAACGGTGTGCGTCGAGTCGCTTGGACCCCACTACGAGACCTGCAACATCTTCTACCCCCGGGCTGTCCTCGAGGGGCTTGGAGGCTTCGATGAGCGATTCGGTCGGCGACCAGCGGCCGAGGACACCGACCTTGCGTGGCGGGCGATTGAACACGGCTGGACAATCGTGCTCGCATCCGACGCCGTGATCCTGCATGCGGTGGAGCGAATCGGCATGAGCGGGATGTTGCGAGTCGCTTGGCGCTGGGGTCCGGCGACGCGCGTGTTCGCCGACCATCCGCAAGTGCGGTCGATGCTGCACCGCAGGCTGTTCTGGAACGTCTGGCACTACCTGATGTGGCGCTCTCTGCTGGCCCTGGCCGCCCCGCGGTGGCTGCGGAGGCTGCTGCTCACCCGGCATCTGCTGGAGCTGCGTGGGCGCGCGTACAGGGCTGACGCCGGACTGTGGGCGATCCCATGGCTGATCATCCACGACGCAGTCGAGTGCTGGGCGGTCGCCCGCGGCGCGATCCGCCATCGGACCCTCGTGCTGTGAGGCCCACCGAACGAGTTTCCCGGCCCGACACATTTGTCCCACTAAGCTAAGCTAACGACATGCTCGGATTTCGTGATAAGACATCGATGGTCGACCCGGCGAGTGCGCTCCCGGGTCGTGACAGGCAGGTCCCGGTCGCCGACCGGCACGCAGTGCTCGGTACGCCGATGACGCCGCCGTTCCCCGAAGGAATGGAACAGGTGATCGTGGGCATGGGCTGCTTCTGGGGGGCCGAGCGCATCTTCTGGCAGGTGCCCGGGATCTACACGACGGCGGTCGGCTATGCGGGCGGGTCGACGAAGAACCCGACCTACGAAGAGGTCTGCAGCGGTCGCACCGGGCACACCGAGGCTGTGCTGGTCGTGTTCGATCCCGCCAAGACCTCCTACGAGGAGCTGCTGCGGCTGTTCTGGGAGAACCACGACCCCACGCAGGGGATGCGCCAGGGCAACGATGTCGGCACCCAGTATCGCTCAGCGATCTATGCCTCTGACGATCGCCACCGCGCGGCCGCCGAGCAATCACGGGACGCCTACGCGGGGCGTTTGGGAAGCGCCGGCTACCGAGCGATCACCACCGAGATCGCGGGCGCTGGTCCGTTCTACTACGCCGAGGAGTACCACCAGCAGTATCTCCACAAGAATCCGGGGGGCTACTGCGGGCTCGGCGGCACCGGCGTCAGCTGCCCCGTGGGGCTCGGCACCGTCCGCGATTAGGCGCGTCTCCCTCCCCGCCGGCCCCGTCAGGGCCCGGCGCCTCAGGCGTCGGGTCGAGCGAGCGATGGCCGCTCCCGGTCCGACGCTGACCGCCTGCGAGCTGTCGGTCTGCTCGCAAAACGGTGAGGACGGCGTGCTCCAGGCCCTGCTGCGAGCGCTCGGCGTCCAGTCGAGGTTCTTCGTCGAGTTCGGTGTCGGCGCCGGAGACGAGGGCAACTGCGTGTTCCTGGCTGACTGGTGCGGATGGAGCGGCTTGTTCATCGAGTCGAGCTTTCCGGATTACTCGCGGCTCAGCCTGAAGTACCGCCGTAACCCGCTCGTGCGGACTCGCCAGGCGGTGGTGCAGGCCGGCAACGTCGAGGCGCTATTCACCGAGGAGCGGGTGCCCTCAGCCTTCGATGTGCTGTCGATCGACATCGACGGAAACGACTTCTGGGTTTGGGAGGCGATCACGAGCTTCCAGCCCCGGATCGCGCTGCTCGAGTACAACGCCAATTTGCCGCTCGAATCAGAGCTCGTGATGCCCCCTGACGATCAGCATGCGTGGGACGGGACGGACTACTTCGGCGCCTCGCTCGGTGCCTACCGGGCGCTTGGCCGGACGAAGGGCTACGAGCTCGTTCACACCGACAGCACGGGAGTCAACGCCTTTTTTGTCCGGCGCGAGGAGGCCGCCGGTCTGCCGCTCGGCGAAGCCGTCCCCCGCCACGCCGCGAATTACCTCGGCCAGGGCCTCGGGATGCCGCAAGACCCGCTCGGACGCCCGTTTCACGAGCTCGGCAGCGGAGAGCTGTTAGACGCCCCGCGCACGTCGCCGGCCAGATCCGGCGACGCGACCCGGGAGTCCGCGTCCGACGGGCCTGAGCTCAGCCGCCGGCGACGGCGGGGAGGATCGTGACCTCGTCGCCGTCTTCGACCGGTGTCTCCAGCCCGTCCAGGAAGCGGATGTCTTCGCCGCCCACGTACACGTTGACGAACCGCCGCAGGCCGCCGTCCTCGGCGATCCGGCTGTGCAGCTCGCCGTAGCGCTCGTACAGCGCGTCGAGCACCTCGCCGACGGTTGAGCCGTCGACGTTGGCTGTGGAATCGCCGCCGGTGGCCGCTCGGAGCTGGGTCGGGATCTTGACGCTGACCGCCATCGTCAGCGGATCATTTCAGGCCGCGACGACGGCATGCTCTCTGGCTGCTTCGAACGCCGTGAACGTCGGATCGATCTCGATCGTCTCGAACGTCCCGCGCGCGCAGTCCAGGGTCTTCAGACCCTCGCCGGTGATGTACACCACGACGCGCTCGTCCGGGTCGATGTCACCGCGGCTGGCCAGCGTCCGCAGGACGGCCATGGTGACGCCGCCGGCCGTCTCGGTGAAGATGCCGGTGGTCCGGGCGAGGAGCTTGATGCCCTCGCGGATCTCCTCATCGCTTACCGAGTCGATCGACCCATTCGTCTTGCGGGCCAGGTCGAGAGCGTAGGGTCCGTCGGCCGGGTTGCCGATGGCCAGCGACTTGGCGATTGTGTCGGGCTTGACCGGGCGGCAGAAGTCCTGACCGTTCTCGAACGCGCTCGCGACGGGAGAGCAGCCGGTTGCCTGCGCGCCGTTGAACGTCGGCAGCTCGCCCTCGAGCAGTCCCACCTCGAGCCATTCCTCGAACCCGCGAGCGATCTTGGTGAACAGCGACCCGGAGGCGATCGGCGCGACCACACGGTCCGGCAGCCTGAACCCGAGCTGCTCCGCGGTCTCGAACGCGAGCGTCTTGGAGCCCTCGGCGTAATACGGCCGCATGTTGATGTTCACGAACGCCCAGTCGTGCTCTCCGGAGATCTCGGTGCACAGACGATTGACGTCGTCGTAATTGCCGCGCACGGCGACGAGGTTCGTTCCGTACACGCCGGTCGCCAGCACCTTCTGCTCCTCCAGGTCGGAGGGAATGAAGACGTAGGACTCAAGGCCGGCCGCCGCAGCGTGGGCCGCGACCGCGTTGGCGAGATTGCCCATCGATGCGCAGGCGATCGTCTCGAAGCCCAGCTCCCGGGCCCGCGCGAGCGCGACCGCGACCACCCGGTCCTTGAACGAGTGGGTCGGATTGGCTGCGTCGTTCTTGATCCACACCTCCCGCAGGCCGAGCTGCTCGGCAAGGCGATCGGCGCGCACCAGCGGGGTCCACCCCGCGGGCAGCGACCCGTGCGGCGGCGCCGCTACGGGCAGAAAGTCCCCGTAGCGCCAGATCGAGTGCGGTCCGGCTTGAATCCGGCGGCGTAGCTCATCCGGATCGGCGCCATGACGAGCGACATAAGCGACCTCGAGCGGGCCGAAGCACCGTTCGCAGACGTAGCTCGCGTCGAGCGGATAGGTTGTCCTGCATTCTCTGCAACGTAGAGACTCTGGCGGCATATCTGAAAAACCTCCGCCGGGGTCTGTGGGTCCGGAGGTCGAGAAACCGCCCTTTTCCACATCTCCCAGGCTAGTTGTTGGAGCCTGATGGAATTGGCACCTTCCCCTTTCGGGAGGTTGCCGGGGTTTCTAAGGGCCATATCCCTCCACCCCTCTGGATGCGTACTGCGCGCTGCTATGTAGGCGGAAGTATAACCACAGCGCGGACGTGACGCCAACGGCCATTTTGGGGCCGGAGCCGCGAAACGGGGCGGTCGGCGGTCGATCGGGGGGTTGCGGCTGGTGCTCGGCATCGCGTTCGTCCGGCGGCGAGGGCGGCACCTCGAGCCTCCCATAACGATTAAACGTGCGCTCGGCCCACGCGCCCCCTGCCCGGTGTGACATAGAGCCCCGCTGAGAGGGCGCCTCAGCGACACGGCGGTCTGCGACGGTCAGACGGTGGGCGCTTTTGATCCCCGCAGGGTCACGCCGTCGACCGCACAGTCGTAACGCGTCAACGAACGCCGCCGGTCTCACGCGTGACGTGTGGACCGCGCATAGCGCGGCGTACACGGCAAGCGTCGACCGGAACACGTTTGTCTGCCGCGTTATGACGCCAACGGGGACTTGCCACGCGATCGTGGAGGCCGCAACGCCTGCCCGAGAGACCGCGACGACGCGCCCGGACTCCGCACGCCACCCACTTGATGCGCCGTTCGCCGGGACCTCGCGGACGGCGGACGGCGGACCATCACAGCCCCGGTCGCGGAAGCGCTCGGGTGTCCACGACCTCAAAGTCCCGGCCGTGAAGACGATCCAGCAGATGCAGCGCGTCGTTGTTCCACCGCCAGTCTGGAGCGCCCGAGATGTACCAGGGCGAGCCGTTGTCGGCCAGGAGCATGCCGTAGCGCTTCAGCGCCAGGGCCACCACTCGCGCCTGGTGGGGCAGGTCGGCGAGGCTGACGTTCGCGTTCAGGCGAACCCGCAGGCCCATCGGCGGCAGTGAGGGATCGGTCGAGCTCGACGCGGAGTGCCGAGCTGGGTACACGTAGGTGCGGCGGGCGCGCGGAGCCGTGAAGCGCAGCGCGTGATCGATCGCGCCGCCGGCCGACGTCCAGCCGGCCGGCCGCAGCCGATCGGAGCGCAGGTTGAAGATCGCTCCGGAGCCGGCGGTCCAGCGGACGCCGCCGTTCTGCGGAGAGGCCGCGAACAGCTCGGAGTCGCCGCAGCTGCCGCGATCGACCAAGATCACGTGGCGGTCCCCCGAACTCTGTGAGCCGCCTTCGATCGGCACGTGGGGCGGGATCGGGTAGCGGTGTCCGTCCGACTCCCCCGCGTAGGTGAAGCGAACGGGGACCCGACGCGTATGCCGGGACACGAGGGCGTAGGGGATTCCGATCGGCGCGCCGTTGTAGAGACCCGCGCCAAAGTCGGGGTGGACCGGCGAAACCAGACCGATCGCGGCGACCAGGCGGTCAGAGCCGGCGGCCACCGGCAGCCGGTCGACCCGCTGGTTCCACGGATTGTCGCGTGGAAGCACCTGGCATCCGGTCCGGGCAAGGACGTGGGCGCGGGTCAGCCCGGGGATGACGGCGATGCTCGCGCAGACGATCAGCAATGCTGCCCGGCGCACGTGGGGGCGCCTCAGGAGACCACGCGGAGCCCGGCCGGGTCCAGCGCAAACTCCGCCTCGTGCGCCGTGCCGATGTAATCGCCGTCGACCTGCAACGGCAGGGGCCGGTCGTCGAGGGACCGGACCCGCAACGCCGTGAGCTCGCCGAACGGGTGCACCCGGCGATGGCGCGCGAGCCTGGCCCGCTTGGACAGCGCGCGCCAGGTGATCGTGGGAATGTCGATCGGGCTCGCGCGCGTCAGCACGACCCCAGCCAGATCGCCACTGTCGAGACGTGCGCCTTCTCCGAAGTCGACCGGGCGATCGCCGAAGTACGTGTAGGGAGCGGCGTTCTGGACGATCGTTGTTACTCCCCTCACCTGCTCATCTCCGAGGTCCGCCTCGAGGCGAGGAGGGCGGATCAGATAGTGGCGGTTGAACGTCCGGATCCCGGTCCAGGTGTAGTACCACTCCCCCAGCCTGGTCTTCAGGCGCGGGTGCGCATCGACGCGCTGGACCACACTCGCGTCCAGGCCCACGCCGGCCGAGAACGCAAACCGGCGATCGTTGACGCGACCCAGATCGACCCAGCGTGGGCGCCAGTCGTCGGCCATTCTCAGCAGGTGCTCGGTCGCGTCGACCACGTCGGTGGGGATCCCCAGCAGGCGACAGTAGACGTTGGTCCGGCCGCCCGGCAGGCAGCACAGCGGCGTCTGGGAACCGGCCAGACCGTTGGCCACCTCATTGACGGTGCCATCCCCGCCGAACGCGACCACGACGTCATAGCCTTCGCCCGCCGCCTCGCGGCACAACTCGGTGGCGTGATCTCGGGACTCCGTATCGACCGCGTCCACCTCGTAGCTGCCTCGGAGGGCATAGACGACGAGATTCTTCAACCGGTCCGAGACCGTCGATGCGTACGGGTTGACGATGATCAGCATCCGCTTGCTCGGAGTGCTCGAGTCGGCTCTGAGTGCGGCTTCGAGGCGCTGCACCGGGTCGATGGACGTGGCGGCCATGCGTGATCGTGAACACCGGCCCGAGCACCTTGTTACGCGGGACTTCGTATTGGCCGGTCGCCGGCGTCGCCGCTAGCCGAGCTCCGGCCCCTCCCGCCGCGCCGGGGGGGCAACGCGCACCGTTCGGACCTGGGCGCTGGGCACCTTGGTGATCATCACCGCCTGGCCGGTCTTCAGCGCCTTGATCTCGTTGGGATGCACGACGAACTGCTCGACGGCTCGGCGCGTGCCGCGGCTGGTTTCGTAGCGGCCGAACGGGCCACGGCCGATCTGGTAGGTCGGTTGCCAGATCGTCGTCGTTCCGGCCATCTGCGCGATCGTCTGGGCGGACGCGGGCACGTCCTGGCGGTGGGCGATCTTCACGGCCGTGACCCCGAGCACCTGATCACGCAGGCCGCGCCCCGCGCGGTCCAGATCGGCCAGTTCCTGGGTGGCCAGCAGGATGCTGATGCCCGACTCGCGGCCGCGGGCGAGCAGCGAGACGACGTTGTCACCCCCGAGAGCCGAGAACTCATCGACCCCGACCAGCGCCTGCGGCACGTGCGCGGCGTCACGTGTCTGGTCCAGGCGATGGCCCGACGCGGTCACCAGGTCCTGGATAGCGAGGGCACCGAGCTGCGCGGAGAGCTTGCCGTAGATGCTCGAGTTGAGGCTGAACAGCACCACCTGGCGTCCCTCGAGGGCAGCCGGCAGATCAACCGCATCCTCACCTGACCGCAGGAACGCCCCGGTGTGAGACTCGCTGATGATGGCCAGACGAGTTCCGAGGCCCCGCACCGCGCTCACCTGATCCGGCGTGAGCCCGGCCAGGTACTCCTCAACGTGCGCCGCACGCTCGCCGGGGAGATGACGGACCATCGTCGCCAGGCGTTGTGGCTCCATCAGTCCGACGACCAGGTCAAGCGTGGCGGGTCGATCAGGGTCGGCCTCGTGCAGGACCTGCAACGCGAGCTGAACGTAGCGCTCGGCCGCCCGCTGGTAGTGCGGCTCGGTGAACCGCTCGGTGGAGATCAGCTTGTCCTTCAGCTCGGTCGCGTTGCCATGCTGGAGCGGATTCCAGCCTGCCGGCCCATCGGGGCTCCAGACGCGGAAGTCGCGTCCGGCCGCCGCTGCCGCATCGGCCAGGGTGCGAGCGAACGTCGGAGAGCCCTTCATGTCGATTGCGATCACGGGCCGCCCCCGCCGGATGTGGTCGGTGAGGATGGCCAGCAGGGTCGTCGACTTCCCGGCCCCGCTGGCCCCGAGGATCAGGCCGTGGGCACTCAGTTGGCGATCGCCCAGCATCACCGGCGCGCCCGCTGCGTCGGCGCCGAGCACGACCCCGCTGTTGCTGTGTGCGGCCCCCGGCGGACCGCGGCGCCGGCCCGCCGCCCTGAGCACCGTCACCGTGGCGGCCACGGCGAGCGCGCCACCGAGCACCACGTCGGCGGTCCCGGACGGAAGCAGCAGCAGCACGATCAGGGCCAGCAGCGCCCAGTACGGCCGGCGGGGTTCAGGCGGGTGCGCGCGCGTCAACGCCCGACCTCCGATCTGGCGACCGACACGACCCCAGCCGCGCGGCCGCGGACCACCGGCCGGGTCGAGCCCGCGCTCAAATGCCGGGCGAGCCGCTGCATCGACGGCGTCCAGGCAAACGACTGGACGTGCACGAGCTCAGACATGCCGAGCTTTGATGCCGACGCCCGCACGCTGCGCGCGACCTCGGGCCGGTCGACCAGATAGACCACCAGATCGATTCTCCGGTCCGCCCCGTAACCCGACAGGATCTTCTCGCGCCGCGTCCGCCCCTTGGCCGTGAGCTCGAGCTCGAGCGCGATCCGCTTCCCGTCTGGCGTGCGGAGCAGCAGATCGGGATAGTGCAGCTTCTCCCGCCCGCCGGGGCCGAACCCGAACATCCGCACGCCGAGCCGCTCCCGGCCGCTGCCAGGGAGCCCGTCACGAGAGCGAAGCTGCCGCTCGGAGAGCACCTCGGACGCCGGCCCGAACGATCCGGCCCGGGCCGAGAGCCAGAGCCATCCCAGCCCGACGTCGTGCATGTAGGAGCGCAGGTCGATCCGGGGCCTGGGGAGATCGCTGCCGATGGCCGCCAGGCCGCGACGGGTCACCTGGTAGCAGGCCGGCTGCTGATGGAACAACCGATGCTGGGCCAGATAGCCGGCGCGTGAGAGCGCGCCCAGACGGCCGCGGGCGACGGAGTCCGACTTGCCGAGCAGCACCTGGATGTGCCCGGTGAGGACCAGGCGATGGTCGGCGACGAACGCCAGCAGGATCCGGTCACGGTCGGTCAGCTGCACAACCTCCAGAGCGCGATGTCGCCCGGGTTCACCCCCGCGCGGACGGAACTGCGAGCCCTTGCCGGTCTGCGGGTTCGCGCTCTGCCGTGGTCCCTGGTCATCGCAACTGCGGCATTGAGAGAGACTCGAGTCGGAACCGACGCGCGGGCGGCCGGCAACAATCATTTTGCGCCAAACGTCGTGGGTGGCGGCGGCTGATGGAGCGCTCTGGTCGTCCTACGACCTCAACGCGCACCGCGTCGTCTGGCTCCGTCACCGCAGGCGCAAATGGTCGTTCAGGGCAGCCTGAACCTGAACAACACGACAAGCGCATATGCCCAACGCTCGGTCTGCCGCGCGACTCATCCATACGCTGAACAACACGTCAGACCAACGGAAATCAAGTCGCCGTGGTCGCGCTGTTCAGGTCCCACCACCCCGTTCGCGCTGTTCACGTCCCACCACCCCGAGCCACACTCTCTCAACGTGCAGTTTCGCTGGTTCGCCCGCCTGCGGACGACAGAGCGACACCGCCTCGTGCTGCGCGGCACTGTCCCGCCGCGCAAGCCGCGCAAGCCGCGCAAGCCGCGCGCGGCCGCGAGCCCTACGCCGCGCCGGGCGTCACCCGATAGGCGTCGAACACCGCGTCGATGTTCCGCAGGCGGGTGATGGCCTGGTCCAGAGTCCGGGTGTCCCCAACCTCAACCACGAACCGGTTCTTGACCATCGGGTGATTGACGGTGCAGTGGGCGTCGAGAATGTTGATCCCGGCTTCGGCGAAGGTCCGTGTCATGTCCTCGAGCAGGCGATGGCGGTCCCAGCCGTCGACCTGGATCTCGACCCGGAATGAGGTCTCGGCGTCGCCGTCCCAGCCCACCTGGGTGAAGCGGTCGGGATCCTTGCGCAGGACGGCCACGTTGGGGCAGTCCTCGCGGTGGATGGTGATTCCACGGCCGAGCGAGATGTAGCCCACGATCGGGTCGCCGGGGACCGGGCGGCAGCACTTGGCGATGCGCAGCATCACCTCGTCGATCCCCTCGACCGAGATGCCGAAGCGGGTGGACATGCTGGTGGGTCGGGAGCGGCGGCGCCGGGTCTGGAGCAGGTCGTCGGTGGCTGTCGGCTCGGACTCGGCGGCCTCGCCCTGCTTGAGCCGCTGCATCACCTTGTTGACCACGACCTTCGGCGAGATCTTGGCCCCGCCGAGCGCGATGTAGAAGTCGTCGCCCTTCTGGAAGCCCATCTCGCGGATCACGTCGGCCAGCAGCGGCGAGCCGGCGGTCTTCTGCGGCGGCAGGCCCTGGCGCTTGAGGCTCTCCTGGAGCAGCTCACGTCCGGAGTGCTCGGTGTCGCGGCGCGACTCGGCCTTGAACCACGCCTTGATCTTGTTGCGGGCCCGGGTCGTCTTGACCAGCGCCAGCCAGTCCCGGGAGGGACCGCGCTCTCGCTTTGAAGTCAGCACCTCGACGATGTCGCCCGAGCGCAGCTGGTAGGAGAGCGGCACGATCTTGCCGTTGACCTTGGACCCGACGCAGCGGTGACCGACATCGGTGTGAATCTCGTAGGCGAAGTCCAGCGGGGTGGCGCCGGCGGCCAGCGACTTGACCTCGCCCTTGGGGGTGAACACGAACACCTCGTCCTCGAACAGGTCGACCTTGAGGGTCTCCATGAACTCCCGTGGATCGCTCATGTCCGGCTCGGAGTCCAGCAGCGATCGCAGCCACTTGAGCTTGTCGTCGGGGTCATGCACGCCTCGCGTGCCGTCGACCCGGTTGGCCCCCTGCTTGTACATCCAGTGGGCGGCGATCCCGAACTCGGCCAGGAAGTGCATCTCACGGGTCCGGATCTGGATCTCCAGCGGCCGCCCCTCGGGTCCGATCACCGTCGTGTGCAGCGACTGGTACATGTTGAACTTG
>JBPCMW010000131.1:0-13145 GCA_051001875.1 Solirubrobacteraceae bacterium
ATCCCGGCCTCGACCCATTCGCAACCGCCGGCATGTCGAGCGACCCGGAGTCCCCAGAGGACCCGGGGCTGCACAGCTACCTGAGCGGCTTCTGGAGCACCGTTCAGATCCAGCCGGCGGCTCGGCCGACACGGGAGCTCGTCCTGTGGGCCGAGCTCGAGACAGGTGAGTGGGCCAGCCAGGCTCTGGCTTCGCTCGAGGTGACCGATCCGGTGAACCCGGTCCCCACCGCAAGCCCGAGTCCGGAAGAGGAGGAGTCCCTCGTCGCCATCTGCATGGCGACCTACCAGGCGCCGATCGACCTGTTCAAGCGCCAGATCGACTCGATCCGGGCCCAGACCCACGGGAACTGGGTGTGCGTGATCAGCGACGATTGCTCGAGCCAGCAGCACTTCGCTGCGATGGAGGCCGAGCTCGCCGGCGACGCTCGGTTCGTAGTCTCGAGGGCGCCCTATCGCCTCGGGTTCTACCTGAACTTCGAGCGTGCGCTGGGCATGGCACCGGCAGCCGCTCGGTTCGTCGCCCTGTCAGACCAGGACGACTTCTGGTACGAGGACAAACTGACCACGCTGCTGGCCGAGATCGGAGACGGACAACTCGTCTACAGCGACACGCGCGTGATCGACCGCCACGGCACGGTCGTCTCGAACACGTATTGGACCGCGCGCCGCAACAACCACTCCGACTTTCTCTCGCTGCTGATGACCAACGCGGTGACCGGTGGAGCTTCGCTGTTTCGCCGCGAGGTACTTCACTATGCCTTGCCCTTCCCGCCCGCCCAGTTCGCCCATTTCCACGACCACTGGATCGCGGTCGTCGCGCTTGCCCTGGGTACCATCGAGTTCGTCGATCGCGCGCTCTACGACTATGTCCAGCACGACGACGCGACGTTGGGGCACGTGGCCGCCAACTGGATGCCCCCGCTGCGCAGCCGGCTCGGTCGGCTGCGGCGCGACCCGCGCGAACGTGTTGTGCTCTGGCGCCACCACTATTTCGTCGACGTCTGCCGGCTGATCCAATGGGCGACGATCGTCAGGATGCGGTGCGGCGGCCGCATGGGCCCGGCCAAGCAGCGTGCGCTGAATCGCTTCCTCGGCCTCGAGGTTTCGCACGGCAGCCTGGCTCGAATGTGGGTTCGCGGTGCCCGGGAACTGATCGGAAGGCATTCGGAGACCCTCGGAGCGGAGTGGATGCTGGCCTATGCGTTCACCTGGCGGCGGCTGCTCGAACTCAGCGTGCGCGAGCGACCGGTCAGACGTCTGCGCCTCGATGCGGTGCCTCCCCCGGAGCTGGTCGTCACCCCGGGCCGCGGGCCGGCTCGGCTTCCGGCCGTGACCGCGATCTCGGAGAAGATCGCCAAGCTCGACCTGGAGGTCTCCGATGAAGTGCCGGAGCGAGTCAACCTGCTGATCCCGACGATCGATCTCGAGCATTTCTTCGGCGGGTACATCGGCAAGTTCAACCTGGCACGCCGCCTGGCTGAGCGGGGACGACGGGTACGGCTGGTTACCGTGGACCCGGTCGGCGCGGTGCCCCTCGACTGGCAGCGAACCGTCGAGGGTTACCAGAGCCTCGACGGCTTGTTCGCCCATGTGGAGGTGGCCTACGGACGTGAAAGCGCCCCGCTCCCGGTCAGCCCGTCTGACCGGTTCATCGCCACGACGTGGTGGACGGCGCACATCGCCCACGCGGCTGTGAGGTCCCTGGGTCGTGAGGGCTTTCTCTACCTGATCCAGGAATATGAGCCGTTCACCTTTCCCATGGGCACCTACGCCGCGCTGGCCGCCGCCTCGTATGAGTTCCCGCATCGCGCACTGTTCTCGACCGAAATGTTGCGCGATTACTTTCGCGCTCACGCGATCGGCGTCTACAGCGCTGGCTCCGAGGCTGGAGACGCCGGCTCGGCCGCGTTCCAAAACGCAATTACCGCCGTGCCGCCCCCGTCGGCGGCGCAGCTGCGCGCGCGCGACACGCGCCGGCTGCTGTTCTACGCCCGGCCGGAGCAGCACGCCAGCCGGAACATGTTCGAGCTCGCCCTGCTGGCTCTCCAGCAGGCTGTACAGCGGGGGGCGTTTGCAGCCGGTTGGGAGCTGCGGGGGATCGGAACCGTTGCCGGGGCGCGGACGCTGCCGCTCGGCTCCGGCTTGGAGCTCAAGCTCGTGCCCAGGGCCGATCAGCGCAGCTATGCGGATCTGTTGCTCGAGCACGATCTCGGGCTGGCTCTCATGTACACCCCGCACCCGAGCCTCGTCCCGATCGAGATGGCCTCCGCGGGCATGCTCACGGTGACCAATCGCTTCGAGAACAAGACGCAGGAGCAGCTGAGCGGCATCTCCGCCAATCTGATCGCCGCGGATCCCACGGTCGAGGGAGTCGCCTCGGCGCTGATGGCGGCGGCGCAGCAGATCACCGACTATGACCGCCGGGCCGCCGGGAGCGCCGTTCGCTGGAGTCGCAGCTGGGAAAGCTCGCTCAACGACACGCTGATGGCCCGTGTAAGCGAGTTTCTCGGTGACTGAGGTTGCCCGGGCCGCGGAGGCTCCCTCGCCGGCGGTCGCTCCACCGCCAGGTCAGCCCCGATTCGCGTTGTTCGACTCGCTGCGCGGGATCGCCGTGCTGTGCATCATCGCCTACCACGTCACGAGCGTCACCGGGGAGATCAACAAGCCGGTGATCGGCGACCTGTTCGCCGTGCTCGGAAACCAGGCCCTGATCTTCTTCTTCGTGATTTCCGGCTTTCTGCTCTACCGGCCGTATGCATCCGCTCATGCCGCCGGCCGGCGGTTGCCGAACGTAAAACGGTACGCGCGTCGGCGCGCGCTGCGCATCCTGCCCGCCTACTGGACAGCATTGTCCGCGTTGGCGATTTTCCCGGGGATCGTCGGCGTGTTCACCGGCGATTGGTGGAGGTACTACCTCTTTCTGCAGGCCTACTCCAGCCGGACGATCGGTGGCGGAATTCCACCCGCGTGGAGCCTCTGCGTCGAGGTGACCTACTACGTCTCCCTGCCGCTCTGGGCCGTCTTAATGCGCCGGCTTCACCCCGCCTCCCGCCCGTGCGCGTGGCTGAGATCGGAACTGACCGCGCTGGCGATCGTGGCGGCGATTGGCGTAGCGGTTCAGGTTGCCGCCTCGCGGCTGATCGTCTCGAGCCTGCTGGCCACGACGCTGCTGGGAGAATGCACCTGGCTGGCCTTGGGGATGGCGCTGGCGGTCGGCAGCGTCGCCGTCGAGCGAAGTCCGCGGCCCGGCGCGCTCGTACGTACCGTCACCGAGCATCCCGGCTTCTGCTGGATCGCAGCGATCCTCTGTCTCGCCGGCGCCACCGCTGTCCTGCATCCGGGTGGCCTGTTCAACATCATCGTTTCGCTGCAGACCAAGCAGCCGTACCTGCGAACGTTGGCTGGGATCCTGCTCACGGCCGGGCTGAGCGTCTTTCTCGTCGTCCCGGCCATCTTTGGTGAGGAACGGCGCGGGCTTCCGCGGAGGGTCCTCGCTTGGGCTCCATTGGCCTGGCTCGGCCTGGTCTCCTATGGCGTCTACCTGTACCACCTGACGGTGGCCGAACTGATCGGTGAGCGCTCAGACCCGGGACATTTCTCAGCTACCGGCCTCGACCTGGCCGCGCGCATTCATCATCTCACCACCCCGATCCTCTTCGTCCTCACGCTCGCGGCCAGCGCGGCGGCGGCCACGTTCAGCTACTACGTCGTGGAGTTGCCCTTCCTGCGGCGCAAGGAGGGTTAGCCGCGGGTTCCCCGGGCTCGTCAGCTCCTCGGGTCCAGGGCGTGGATTTGCGCCAGCGCAATCGCCGCCGTGCGAGGGTCATTGAGGGCCGCGCCGGCCAGCCAGATCCAGGCCTCCAAGTTCCTCGGCTCCCGTCGCGTGACGCCGGCCAGGATTCGCTCGGCGGACCCGGAATGATGCTCGGCCAGCGCCAGCCGACCCCGGAGAATGCTCACCTCCTCATCTGGGTTGAGGATGCTGGCGGCGTCGAGCAGCGACGGGGCGTGCCGCAGGGAACTGGCCGGCGTCGGTGGCTGGTTGGCGATCAGCGCGGTCGCCGCACCGAGCTTCTGCGCCTGACGGATCCCGAGGCCAAACCACAGGCAGACTACGATGGCCAACGCCGAGATGGAGAAGCGCACGAACCGTACCCGCACAGCTCAATCATCCCCGATCAGCTGCGCGGTGGTGGTCCCGAACTGGAACGGCCGCGGCTGGCTGGAGGGTTGCCTGCGGAGCCTGGCTGACCAGACTCACCCACCGGGCGAGGTGATCGTGGTCGACAACGGCTCGAGCGACGGATCGGTGGAGTTCTTGCGCTCCGAGCACCGCGACGTGCAGGTCGTCGAGCTCGGTCACAACACCGGATTTGCCCACGCCGCCAACCGCGGCGTGCGAGAGGCGCGAGCCGAGTTTGTGGCGCTCGTGAATACCGACGTCGAGCTGGCGCCAGATTGGCTGGAGCGGATGGTCGCAGTGCTGCGGGCTGACACGGGCTGCGCATCGGCCGCGTGCAAGATGCTCTCGATGAACGACGAGTCGCGGGTTTACGATGCCGGCGACTTCCTGCGCCGCGACGGCGTGTGCGAACAACGAGGACGGTTCGGGCTTGACGAGCCCCGCCTCGACGACCCGGTGGAGGTGTTCGGGGCATGCGCCGGGGCGGTCGTCTACCGGCGAGAGGTCTTCCTGGACCTCGGCGGCTTCGACGAACGTTATTTTGCCTATCTCGAGGACGTGGATTTGGCGCTGCGGCTGCAACTCGCGGGGTGGCGATGCCGGTACGAGCCTGTGATCGCGCTCCACGCCGGTGAGCAGTCCTCCGCGCAGTTGTCCGGCGGCCACTGGTATCTGGTTGAGCGCAACACGCTGATGCTGGTCGCCAAGGCGTTTCCGTCCCGATGGCTGGGGTTGGTGGCCTACCGGCAGCTGGCCTGGTTGTGGCACGCAGTGCGAGAGCGCCGCCTCCGGTGGCAGCTGCGCGGAGCACTGGCGGCAATCCCGCTGCTGCCCCACGCCCTGCGAGAACGGCGGAGGCTACGTCGCGAGGCACGCGTGCCGATCGAGATCGCGGTGGCACCGCGGCCGATCCGGGGCCCCAAAGCAGAGGGGCACCCCTCGCGGCTCGACGAGCTAGGGAAGCGGGCAGACCGCGAGTCGAGCCGGCACGGGGGTGACCGTCAACCGCCACGGGCGGCCTGAGCGATCACGGGGGATCCGCACGTCCACCTGCCTGCCGGCATGGAGTGCTCCCAGCGGCGTCGGCGCGGCGGCATAGCGGCTCAACGAAAGCTGGGCGGTCCCCGCCGCCCGGAGGCCGACGCCGCCAGGGGGAACCACGACGGCAAGCGATGAGGAGCCAGCTGGGCGGTTGCAGTGGAGCAGCTGTGCACCAGCGGAAACCTCCGCAACGTGTATTTGGAGAGCCGCCAACAGCACCGAATCCGCGTTCTCCCTCAGGGTCTCGGGCTGCGCGAGCAGTTGGGATTGCGAGAACGCCGGTGAGCCGTAGCGACGAACCGCCGCCAGATATGGCCCCACGGTCAACGGCACGAACAGCGGCGCACCGATGTGAGTCTGGAACTGGTTTGGCTCGGACGGGCTGGCAATTTCCACTGCGGCTAACTGGGCGCGCATCGCCGTCCCGAACGCGCGGTAGAAGTGCATCCCGTCCCGCAGACGGGCGAGGTTGCCGAGCAGCGCAAGCGCTACCAGGGAATAGAGGATCAACAGCGTCTTTCGTCCCCTGAGCAGGTGCCCCGCGGCCGCAGCCGCGAGCAATACCGTAATCACACCGGCCGCGTAGACATAGCGGATCGTGGTGGGGGTCCGGCCCAGACCCGACCCGATTGCCAGCTCGCTCCAGTAGACGAGCAGAGTGGCGACCAGGGCCCAGATCATCGGGCGAGTCCCCCGGCGCAAGCGCCAGATCAGCGCGCCGGCGGCGAGGGCGGCGAACGGGGCGCCGTACTGCGAACTCGTGGAGAAGACCGCGAACGAGTCGCTGGGCTCGAAGTTGAAATTGGTTCCGGTGAGCGCGCCGGCGGTCGAAGCCGCCTGCTGGACGATCATATTCGGGATCAGCAGGACGTTCGAGAGGGTGAGGTGCTGGGCCTCCCCGTTGGCCGGAACGTAAACGAGACGAACCCACGCGAGCCAGGCCGCATACAGCGCCAGCGGGAATACGGCGACCCACAGCCGGCGCCGGCCGCAAGGCTCGAGCCAGAGCAAGAGCGCCGCGCCGACCACGAAGGCCAAGCCGGTCGTGAATGAGGCGATCGACAGCGTCAGCAGGACGCAGGCGATCACATCTCGCTGACCGCTCCGACGCTGAAGCGCCAACAACGCCCCCGCACCAGCAGCCAGGGCGACCACGTTGCCGATCCCCGAGATCGCGAAATTGAGCTCCCAGGCGGACCCGAAGAACAGCAGCAGAATGGCGGGCGCGAGCGCGGCAGCCGCGCCGATTCGCTGTGACACGAACACGAACACCACGCAGACCAGCGCCCCGACGCTCGCGACCTCGATCAGCCTTGCCGCCAGAAAGCTTCCTCCCGCGCCGAACAACGGCAGGCAGATCGCGTACATCAACCTCCGGGCGAGCTCCAGATGCTCGTTGAAGGGCGCGAGGAGCGCACTGGGATGAAGGCCACCGTTCTGCTGGAACATCGTGACCTCGTCGATGAACAGCGTGGTGCCGCGCGTCAGCCAGAGCTGCAACGCCACATAGATGGCCAGCGCCCCGGCCAGCGCCGTCAACACGGACGCCGGGTAGCGGCGTGTGGACATTTCTCGGACCTCGTTCATGGGTGCTCAGTCCGGCCTCAGTCGCGGCGGCGGTAGTCACCACGGCTGAGGTGGTGCTCAAGCCACACGTACAGGACGATGAACAGGTAGCGGCTCCCCATCTCTTGAAGTCGCAGCTTGGAGGCGCCATGGCGGCGATTCGTCCAGCTGACCGGCACCACGGCGTAGCTGAACCCTCGCACGACGGCCTTCAGGGGCAGCTCGACGGTGAGGTTGAAGTGGTTGGAGAGCAGCGGCTGGATCTGGTCGATCACCTCCCTGCGGTAGGCCTTGAACGCATTCGTGGTGTCGTTGTAACCGTGCTGGAAGAGAAACCTGATCCCGACGTTCGCGGTCCGATTGAGGACCAGTTTCAAGCGCGGGTAGTCCTGGGTTCGTCCGCCGTTGCCGAACCGAGTCCCAAACGCGCAGTCGTAGCCCTGCTCGAGGACGCGGTGGTACAGAACAAGATCCTTGGGGGAGTCCGAAGAATCGCCCATCATGATCGCCACCGCGTCACCGCTGTAGTGCTCAAGTCCGACGCGCACGGCGTAGCCGAAGCCGGGTGCGAGATGGGAGCGGACACATCGGACGTTCGCGTTGTTGCGCGAAATCCGATCGACCATCTCGCTGGTGCCGTCCCCGCTGGCGTCGTCGATAACGAGAATTTCATGGTCGATTCCGGCCCGCTCAAGCTCGTCCACGGTGCTCTGCACCGTTTGACCGATGGAGTCGACCTCGTTGTGCGCCGGGATGACCACCGAGAGCTTCATCGAGTCGTTAGCCATCGTTCCGCATTGCTGTCGTGGATTTCGCGGAGCACGTCTGCGATGTCGTAGGTGATGTCCCAATCGGGATAGTCGCGTCGGAAGGGCTTCAGATCAGATATCCACCATCGATGGTCTCCGATGCGGTTCTGGTCGGAGAGCTCCCATCGAAGTCGGCGGTCGGCGATCTCCTCACACAGATGGATCGCCTCCAACATCGAGCAGTTGCTCCGGCGTCCGCCGCCGATGTTGTAGATGGCCCCCGGCCTTGGTTCGCGGTGGAAGGCCTCAAACGCGCAGACCAGGTCCGCCGAGTGAATGTTGTCCCGGACTTGCTTTCCGCCATAGCCGAATACGCTGTAGGTCCCGCCCGTCACGGTGCAGCGCATCAAGTAGGAGAGAAACCCGTGAAGCTGGGCTCCGGCATGGTTGGGACCGGTCAAGCATCCGCCGCGAAAGCACACCGTCGGCATCTGGAAGTACTGCCCATACTCCTGCACCAGCAAGTCACCGGACGCCTTCGAGACCCCGAACAGCGAATGCGTGGAGGCGTCGATCGACATCGACGTGTCGATCCCGTTGAAGTAGCGGTGTTCGTGTGGCAACTCGAGTCGCTCGTCGAGTTCGAACAGCGGCAGGTGATTGGGCAGGTCACCGTAGACCTTGTTGGTCGAGCAAAAGATGAATGTGGCTGACGGAGCATGGTGCCGGGTGGCCTCGAGCAAGTTCAGCGTGCCATTGGCGTTGACCTCAAAGTCCGTCTTGGGATCGGATGCCGCCCAGTCATGGGAGGGTTGGGCGGCCGTGTGGATCACGAGCTCGAGCGATCCGGATACTTCGGCGAAGACGTGATCGACACCCTCCCCGTCGCGGATGTCCAGCTCGATCGATCGGAACGAATCGGAATAGGAGTGGATCAGGCGTTGGGTGGTGTGGGCGGTGGAGGCCGAGGGACCGAAGAAGCGGGCCCGCATGTCGTTTTCCAAGCCGACCACGTCATAGCCAGCCTCGACGAAATGCTGGACGGACTGCGAGCCGATCAAACCCCCCGAGCCAGTGACGATGGCGGTCGCCATGGGAGCGAGAGATTACCCGTTAGCTCGTGCCCAGCAGCTCGAGAGCTCGGACTCAGAGAACGCCCTGCAAATCCGCCTCGTTTTCCTCGATCCAGACGTGGATATCTCGCATGACCGCGAGCGCATCGCGTCGCGGGCGCCAGTCGGTCAGGCTGAACAACCGCGTGCAGTCGCTGACATAGCTGGGCACGTCACCGGGGCGGGTCTCGGCTACGGAACCAACGTCGACGCGGCGTCCGGTGATCTGCTCGCACAACGCGGTGGTCTCCAACAGCGACAGGCTGCAGCCTCGGCCGCCCCCAACGTTGACGATCAGCCCATCCCAGTCTCCCGGGCTCCGGATCTGCTCGTCCACCAGGTCGAGCAGATCGTCGACGTGCAGCAGATCCCGGACCTGCTTCCCGCGACCACCGAAGCCGATGTAGCTGAGCGGACGGCCGAAGTGGTGGGCGAGCATCCAGTAGGTGAACACACCCTGATCGACCTTTCCCATCTGCCAAGGTCCGGCGACGACTCCACAGCGGTTGATCACGGCGCGCACACCGTACGATTCGCGGTACTCGGAGATCAGGAGCTCCGCCGCCAGCTTCGTCGCCCCATACAGCGTGCGCGCACCCGCAAGGGTGAAGTCCTCGGAAATCCCGGCGGCAGAGGCACCCGGCACGGACTGCTGATCGGCCAGCTCGAGCCGGGTGTCGGTCTCCTCGAACTGGAGCGCGCTGAGTGCGCGCAGCGGATAGACCCGACTGGTCGACAGAAACACGATGTCGGCCGAGCAGCGATGGGCGAGCTCCAGGCAGTTGTAGGCCCCGACCAAATTCGACTGCACGACGTAGTCGCGCCCACCGCCAACCCCGGCCAGCACCGAGGGCTCGGCGGAGCACTCCAGAAGCGTGTCGAACTCGCCCAGGGACAGGAGATCATCGAGCACGCGCACGTCCGCATGGTGAAACTTCACCCGCGCCGCGCGCAGACGCGACAGATTGAGCTCCGAGCCGCGGCGCCGGAGATTGTCGGCCGCTGTGACCGTCCAATCCGGGTGAGCCTCGACGAGACCAATGGCGACGCTGGCGCCGATGAACCCAGCGCCGCCGGTAACGAGCACGCGCATGTTGGCGGCGATTATGCCGAGACGGGCCGTTTGCGCGCGCGCGCCTGCTTCAGTCGCGCCCCGGCTTCCAGCTGAACCTTGCGCAGCCGCACCGCGGCAGGAGTCACCTCGACGCACTCGTCCTCACGCAGGAACTCCAGCGCCTGATCGAGTGAGAGCTCGCGCTTGGGCACGAGCCGGACTAGCTCGTCGGCGGTCGAGGACCGGATGTTGGTCAGGTGCTTCTCCTTGGTGGCGTTGACATCCAGGTCATCGGCCCGCGAGTTCTCCCCGACGATCATGCCCTCGTAGACCGGGTCGCCAGGCTCGACGAACAACGTGCCGCGCTCCTGCAGGTTGAACAGCGCATACGCGGCGACCGCGCCTCGGCGGTCGGACACCAGCGAACCGGTGGGGCGGGTCCGCAGATCCCCGTGCCACGGTTCCCAGCGGTCGAAGACGTGGTGTACGAGTCCCGTTCCCCGAGTTTCGGTGAGGAACTCCGTGCGAAAGCCAATCAGCCCGCTCGCGGGCACCAGATACTCCATCCGCACCCAACCGCTGCCGTGATTGATCATCTGCTCCATGCGGGCCTTGCGCAGCGCGAGCAGCTGCGTGATCACCCCGACGTACTCCTCGGGCGCGTCGACGCTCATTCGCTCGACCGGCTCGTGGACCTTGCCGTTGACCTCGCGCGTGACCACCTGAGGTTTGCCAACTGTGAGCTCAAAGCCCTCTCGCCGCATCAGCTCGACGAGGATCGCCAGCGCCAGCTCGCCGCGACCCTGGACCTCCCACACCTCCGGACGCTCAGTCGGCTCCACACGCAGCGAGACGTTGCCGACGAGCTCCCGCTCGAGCCGGGCCTTGACCTGGCTGGCGGTCAGGCGGTCGCCTTCGCTGCCAGACAGGGGGGAGTCGTTGATGCCAATGGTGACCGAGAGCGAGGGCTCGTCGACCGTGATCACCGGGAGGGGACGGGGGTCCTCGGCGTCGGCGAGGGTCTCGCCGATGGTTATCTCCGGGATGCCGGCCACCGAGATGATCTCGCCGGCCTGCGCTTCTTCGGCGTCTACTCGGTCAAGCGCCTCGGTCACGTAGAGCTCGCTGATCCGCACTCGCTCGATCGCGCCGTCCGCTCGGCACCAGGACACCGTTTCACCCCGCCGGATCGTGCCGTTGCGCAGCCGGCAGATCGCGATCCGCCCGACGTAGGGCGACGCATCGAGATTCGTCACGTGTGCCTGCATCGGGTGCTCAGGGTCGTACTCGGGCGGGGGCACGTGCGCGAGCAGCAGTTCGAGCAGCGGCTGCAGGTCGGTTCCGGGCTGCTCGGGATCCAGCGACGCCCATCCCGCCTTCGCGTTTGTGGAGACGATCGGAAAGTCGATCTGCGATTCGTCCGCGTCGAGATCGAGGAACAGCTCGTAGACCTCGTCAACCACCGCATTGATGCGTGCGTCAGGTCTGTCCACCTTGTTGACGACGAGGATCACCGGGAGCCGCGCCTCGAGCGCCTTCCTCAGGACGAATCGGGTCTGCGGCAGCGGACCCTCGCTGGCGTCGACCAGCAGCAGCACTGCATCGACCATCGTCAGCCCGCGCTCGACCTCGCCGCCGAAGTCGGCGTGTCCCGGTGTGTCGATGATGTTGAACTTGACGTCCCCGTAGCGCACCGCGGTGTTCTTGGCCAGGATCGTGATGCCCTTTTCGCGCTCGAGGTCCATCGAATCAAGCACGCGGTCGTTGACATCCTGGTTGGAGCGGAAGGCGCCCGACTGCCAGAGCAGGGCGTCGACGAGCGCCGTTTTGCCGTGGTCGACGTGAGCGACGATCGCCACGTTGCGTAGATCCATGCGGGATGCCATCCAACCCACGATAGACGCGCGGCCCGGATAGGCTTCCCGCGGGATGCTGATCGCCATCGCCGGCGCCCACGGGCAGATCTCCCAGAAGCTCACGCCGATGCTCACGCGGTACGGCGACGGCGTGGTCGGTCTGACCCGCAATTCCGACCATGCCGAGGATCTCCGCGCGCTGGGCGCCGAGCCGGTGCTCTGCGATCTGGAACGGGAGAACGTAGACGCGATCGCTCACGCGATCACCGGGTGCGACGCGGTGTTGTTCGCCGCCGGCGCCGGCGCCGGCGGCGGCCCGGGCAGCGCAGCGGAGCGCAACCTGACCGTCGACCGTGACGGCGCGATCAAACTGCTTCAGGGCGCGGTCATAGGCCTCGGTGCGGCACGTCCTCTAGATCAACAGTGGCGATCCGTCGATCGCTGACGCGCTTTCCACCGTGCTCGGCGGTTAGCCAGGGCTGCGGCGATCAGGCCGCGTCGCGGATACGGATGCGCTCGGTCAGCATCGCGCACCGGTTACAGATGCAGTGACGTCCGTGCACAGGTGAGACGTCGAGGCCCATCATCGTCCGATGGCTCCGCTCGGCCTCCCCAAGCGTCGTGCTGCGGCCATGCGGCGCGGGCAGTTCGCGCAGGTGACGTTTGGCGCCGACGGCGCGGATCAGAGAAGACCAAGGCATCGCTCGAGACTGGGTGACAACCATACGTCCTCCATCGGCAGAACCATCGGTGGGCTGAAGGCCCAGGGGCGTCATCGCCTTGTGAGGGAACGTTCGCGGCCGCGGCGGAACCTCCTGGGTCGAGATTCTCAGTCGCCCGCAGGCTTCTCGCTCTCGCGCATGGCCTCGAGTTCGGCGAACTGAAGCGCAGCCAGCGCCCGGTCATGCTCGCGCTCGAGCTCGCGCATTCGCACCGGGCTCGTCATGCGGGGACCGTAGGCCTTCGCCTTGTACAGATCCCAGCGCTGACGCGCGTATCGAGCCTGCGCGCGCAGTTCGTCCAGGCGCTGGGCGGTTCGGCGGTCATCGCGAGCCATTGCTACTGACCCTAGCGTTCCGCAGAAGCGGTTCAGCGAAAGCCGGCCAGGAACCCGCGAGCGTGCGCACGGGTGGTCAATCCCCCGCTCACGACGCCGATCTCCGTCCTGTAGCTCACAAAGGAAACGAGCCGCCGGGGGCGGCTGCTGCGCGGGACCGTCGGCGTCGGTGGTGGATCGGCTCGGTGTTTGCCGCCCTCACGGCCAACTACCGCAAGCGATTGCGGCGCGACGCACGTCGCGGCGACGGAAAGTTGAAACGCTGGCCCAGGGTCGGCCGGTGGCTCCCGCGCGCAGAGAGGCATCGTCGCGTTCGCACAAGTGTGATGAGCGCACACCGATTCGCGCTGAGCGTGGAGAAAACGACCCAACCCGCGTGGAATGAAGTGGACGGGCAACCTAGTGGTTCATCCGGTTAGTTCGTTTTGTTAGTGGAGTGTTCATGCTTCGAGGGTCTTGCCGGTATACGTCCACTTGAACGGTCGGGCGGTCTGGTTGTACGTCTCGATGTACGCGAGCATCTGC
>JBPCMW010000132.1:0-11503 GCA_051001875.1 Solirubrobacteraceae bacterium
CCAGAGACCCGGCGGGGGCTTCGCGGCGGCGCCGGCGTCCGGACGCCGCGGCGGTGGCCGGGAACAGCCGTGGCGCCGGCCGGCGAGCTCGCGGTCAGCTGGTTCCTCGCCGCCCTGGCCGCGGGCGTGATCGCTGCGGGCGTCATGTCGTCGTGACCTCCAGCTTTCGGGCGGCCCGCAGGTGAGCCGATTTTGATCTCGGGTTTGCCGCAACCTCGCCCGGCGTGGGGGCTACGGCTCGCCGCGTCAGCAGTTCCGCCTCCGGCTCGTGGCCGCAGACGCAGATCGGTATCTCGGGCGGGCACACGCAGCCGCGCGCCCGTGCGACGAGAAAGCGCTTGACCCGGCGGTCCTCAAGCGAGTGAAAGGAGATCGCGGCGAATCTGCCGCCGGGGCGCAGCAGCTCCCAAGCCACCGGCAGCGCAGCATCGAGCTGCCCCAACTCATCATTGACGGCGACCCGTAGCGCCTGGAAGGTCCGGCGCGCGGGATGGCCGCCGGCGAACTGGGCCGGGATCGGTACCGCGGTCTTGATCGCTTCGACCAGCTGTTGTGTGGAGGTGAGCTCGGACCGCAGTCGGGAACGACCGATCGCACGGGCGATCTGTGGTGCGTAGCGCTCCTCGCCGTACTCGCGCAGCAGCCGCGAGATCCGGCGCTCATCCCAGGTGTTGACGATCTCCCCCGCGGTCAGTTCCTGGTCGGGGTCCATCCTCATGTCCAGCGGGGCGTCGTAGGCGTAGGAGAAACCGCGGGTGAACGTGTCGACCTGCATCGAGGACATCCCCAGATCCAGATAGACGAGGTCGGGCTCGGCCGCCTCCTCGAGCAGCTGGCCGAGGCCGCTGACGAAGTCCGCGCGGATGAACCTGGTCTGGCAGGACACCTCGGCCGACAGTTCGGCAAAACGCTCCTCGGCCAGAGGATCACGGTCGATCCCGACGAGCACTCCCGCGGGGCCGATCCGCTCCGCGATCAAGCGGGCGTGGCCGCCTCCGCCGAAGGTGCAATCCACGGCTGTTTCCCCGGGATGCGGATCGAGAAGATCGATCAGCTCGCCGGCGAGCACCGGGATGTGCGTCCGGGTCATGTCAAGCAGTGTCGCCAAGACTCGCCGCGATCTCGGGGATACGGGTCAAGACATCCTCGCTATAGCCGTCGTAGGCCCCGCGGTTCCACACCTCGATGCACTCGCCCGAGCCCGTCACGATGACGTCTTTGTCGAGATTTCCGTAGCGCATCAGGAAGGGAGGGATCATCACGCGGTTGGCGGAGTCGAGTTCGGTGTCAAACGAGGTGTTGAAGAAGAAGCGCTTGAGCTCCCGCGCGCGGGAGGAGAGCGGATTCAGGCCGCTGAGCGTCTGACCGGTGAAGGCCTCGTACGAATCGGGCGTCCAGATCGAGACGCAGCGCGGCGAGCCTTCGGAGACTTCGGACGAAGCGGCGAGCACGACGCCGCCCGCCAACGCCGCGCGGAACTTGGACGGAACGGTTAGCCGGTGCTTCGCGTCGAGCGCGTGTTCGAAGGCTCCGCGGAAAATCAGGGGTTCTCATTCGCTTGACCGAAGTTCGAACCCGGGTGGCTGGGTGGGAGGAGCCCTGCCACCCGGGTCCTGCATGCGTGGCCCACTGTAACCCACTCTCTCCCACAATGCAACCCGTTTCCCACCCCATCCCCCACCGGGCCGTCTCTTCCTCCCCGTGAAGGCGAAAAGATCAGGTGGGGACGCGGTTCGCGTCGAGTCGGCGGCCTCGTCATCGGGGCAGCAGCGGTGCACGATCACGTGCATCCGGCCGACCTGCGAGCGAGGTTGCAAAAACCGCTCGGTTCCGTCCGAGGGGTGTGCGGGGGTTGGGCGGGCCTACCCCAGCCGTGGCGATGCGGAACGGGCGGCGCCGGCCAGAGGCAGCTCCAGAACCAGGCGTGCCCCACGTTCCGACGGAGCAGCCGCCAGCCGCCCGCCGTGGCTCTCGGCGACCGCGGCCGCGATGGCAAGCCCGCGGCCCCGGGCACCCCGGCCGCCACGGGGCCGGCGGGTGAGCGCTGCCACCGACGCCGGGAGGCCGGGGCCGCCATCGAGCACCTCCACCCGCACGCCGTCGCCTTCCAACCGGCAGCGGATCTCGATCCGCCCTCCCCCATGCTCAATCGCGTTGGCGATCAGGTTTCCCGTCGCCTGGGCCAGGCGGACGCGATCGCAGCGCACGAGCACCGGCGACTCGGCGACGGTCAGCTCAAGCGTCGCCCCGCGCACCGCCGCCGCTGACTGCGCGGCCTCGACCGAGTCGGCCAGCAGCCCGGCGAGGTCGACTGATCGGCCCGTCCAGGCCAGTGGCGTCTCGGCACCCCTCGGACCCGCCAGCCGGGGGTGGTCGCCTACGGCGGCCAGGTCGTCGAGCGCGACCGCCGCCCGGGCGAGCTCAAGGTCGAGCGCGCGGATTCGGGCCTCGGTCAGCTCGGCCCCGCGGGTACCAAGGTGCAGGCCGAGTCGCGCGGCGGTGATCGGTCCGCGCAACTCGTGGCAGACCCGGGCGACCGACTCGAGCGTCGCCGCATGCCAGCGCAGGGCGACGATCGTGATCGCGACGGCGACCGAAGCGGCCAGCCATCCCGCGGCGGCAAGCCCCGAAGGCATCAGTCGAGGCCTCCATCCAGCAGCCGGTAACCCACCCCCCAGACGTTGACCACGAACGCCGCCCCGCGGCGGTTCAGCTTCTTGCGTAGCCGCGAAGCGTGGGAATCCAGCGTGCGGGTCGCCCCGGGAGATCTGAATCCCCACACCCCGCGCAGCAGTTCCTCGCGCGTGAACACCCGCGTGGGTTCACCGGCCAGCGCCCGCAGCAGGCTGAACTCCTTCTTGGACAGTGGGATCGCCTCGCCATCCAGCCAGGTCTGTCGAGACAGAGGATCGATCTCCAGCGGGCCGACCCGCAGGCGGCCGGTGCCCGGGCGCAACCGGGTCCGGCGCAGCAGCGCCGTGATTCTGGCGTGAAGCTCCGGGTAGCTGAACGGCTTGGTCACATAGTCATCGCAGCCCCGCTCGAATCCGCGCAGCCGCTCGAGCTCGGTGGCGCGGCCGGACAGGACGAGCACGGGCAGCTCCGGATCGACCCGGGCGCCGGCGCGATCGGCTTCACGGACCATACGCAGCAACTCGAGCCCGTCGCGATCGGGCAGGCCGAGGTCGATGATCGCCAGGTCCGGATACTTGCTGATGAGCAGGCGCTGAGCCTCGGCGGCGGACTCGGATTCGAGGATCTCGTAGCCGTCCGCGGCGAGGTTGTCAGCCAGAAAAGTGCGAGTTGCGCGATGATCCTCGACGAGCAGGATCGTGGCCGGTGAACTCTGCATGCACCACAGAGCGGTGGCGCGTCGGTTCTCGCCCCCGGAGGCTGCAACATCGCGTTCAGGCACTGCGCCGGGGGAGGAATCCCACATATGATGCCGACGCTCTATGTACCGACGCGGGAACTACAGCTCCGGCGATGACTTCGTGCTCGAATATGGCGAGCTGCGGTTCACATTCAATGAGCGGGATTTCCGCGAACGGTGTGAGCAGGCGGCGCGCAAACTCGGGTTTCTCGGCGTCGCCGTCGAGGAAGATGAGGCCGAAGACCTGATCAATCTGGTCGTCAACGGCGAGGTGACCGACCCTGCCTCGGCGCTGGGAGAGCACGTCAACGACTGCTGGCCGGAGCTCGTCGGCCCCTCCGACCGATCGCTGGTCCACTGGCTGCGCCGGCTGATCTTTCGCGGTGCGTGGCTCGACCAGCGCGTCAAGGAAGCGGAACTGGATGTCGTGTTCGACGAGGACACGAGCGCCTTCGTCTACGTCCAGCCGCACCGTGGCGGCGAACCGATCGATCTCGCCCCCGAGCCGAGCTGGAACCGCGTCGCCTACGTGCGCCGCTGAGCGACGCTCCTACCGAGCGACCACTAGCCACCCGAGCCCGCGAGCGAGGCGATCTGCTGATTCGCCGGGGCCGGGTTGTCGAGCAGCAGTCGCGGGACCGTCACCAGCTTGTAGCCACGTGCCCGGAGCCCCGAGATGATTCGCGGCAGAGCCGCGACGGTTTCGGTCCGGACGCCCCCGGCGTCGTGCATCAGCACGATCGCTCCCGGACGTGCGGCTGAGAGAACGGAGCTGACGATCGTCGACACGCCGGGCTGCCGGTAGTCGCTCGTGTCGATCGTCCACAGCACCATCAGCATCCGGTACTTCCTGAGCAGCTTCAGCGTCGCCGCATTGAACAGCCCGTAGGGGGGCCGGAACATCCGCGGGAACGTCGCTCCGAAAGCCCCCATCGCCGAGATCTGTTGGATCAGCTGGCGCTGCTGATCGGCCGGAGACAGCTTCGACATCGGCGCGTGAGCTTCGGTGTGGTCCCCGATCGGATAGCCATCGGCAACGATCTGGCTCGTGGCAGCGTGAAAGTAGCGCTCCTCGACGCCGACCTCGAAGAACGTCGCCGGGGTGTTCTTGCGCTCGAGCACCGACAGCACCCGGGGCGTGTAGGGACCCGGACCATCGTCGAAGGTCAGAGCGATCTCCTTATGTTGGGCTCCAGCGACGCGAACGTAGGGCGTGGAAGCGAGCGTCCGGTCGATCGCGGCGTTCTCGGCCGTCTTCTCAGCCGCGGTGAAAGAGCCCTGGCCGGTGCCCGCCAGGGTATGGATGCGCGCGAAGAATCCGGGGGCGAGATTGGCGGTGGGACGGGCGACGGTGCCGTCCCCGGCGCCGGCAATAGCTCCGAGGATCAGCGCGGCGCCGGCGAGGAGTCCGAGCGCGAGCATGCGGCGCCGGCGGTGATGAGGCTCAAGACCGGGGCGCCGAGCGAATCGCGGCGAGCGCTCAGAACGCGGGCTGGGCGCGTTGTGGAGTGCGGTGGGTCCGTCGTCCATCGTCTATCCCCACGCCGGATGATGCCGCTTGGCTCGGAGCACTGCGGTGCGCTGGCCCACAATCCTGCTGTCCGGGGCCGCGGCCATTACGCTCCGCTCCGATGCCGACGGCGATCTGGCTGGTGATGCCAACCTACAACGAAGCAGCGAACGTGGATGCGGTCGTGCGCGCCACCGCCGCCGAATTGCAGCGGCTCGCTCCGGGCGCCCACCGGATCCTGATCGTCGACGACGGCTCTCCGGATGGGACGGGAGAGATCGCCGACGCGCTGGCCCGCGAGCTCGACGACGTCGAGGTGCTCCACCGACGGACCAAGGACGGCCTCGGACACGCCTATCTCGCCGGTTTTGCCGTGGCGCTGGCCGGCGGAGCCGAGCTGGTCCTGGAGATGGACGCCGACTTCTCCCACGACCCGCATTACCTGGGCGACCTCCTGGCGGCCGCCGGAGACGCCGATCTGGTGCTCGGCTCCCGTTACGTACCCGGCGGCGGCGTGCGCGACTGGGGACTGGTCCGGCGGCTGATCAGCCGCGGCGGAGGATGGTACGCGCGCGCGATCCTCCGGGTGGACGTACGAGATCTGACCGGTGGCTTCAAATGCATCCGGCGCGAGGTGCTCGAGGCGATCGATCTCCGCAGCGTCAGAGCCGAGGGTTATGTATTCCAGATCGAGGTCACGTATCGTGCACTCCTGGCAGGATTCAGGATTCGTGAGGTGCCGATCGTGTTTCGTGACAGGACGGCTGGCTCCAGCAAGATGTCGACCCGCATCGCCGTCGAGGCAATGTGGCTGGTCCCGCGCCTGCGTCGCACCGCCCGCCGGGTGATCGCCCAGGGGCCGGGCGACCGGCGCACGATCAGCTCGCACTGATCGCCAGACGATGTACCTAACGTGATCGCAATGTTGTCCAAACCGCACCCGACCACTCGCCCGGCATCCTCAAGGCGATGAGCGTCCACGAACCGCTCGGCGCCACGCCACAGGGCGGGGCGATCGAGCTCCGCTCGCGCGGGCGGGATCGGCGCAGCGGGCCTCTCGTCGCCGGCGAGAGCGCCACCCGCGCGCGTTTGGGCCTGGTCGGGCTCGCCGGAATCCTGGTCAGCGGCCTGCTGATCTCGCTCGGGGCGGCGCAGACCGACGCGTTGCTGCCCGAGTCGGTCCGGCCGGTTCCGGGCTGGCTCGCCGGACCGCTGGGAGGCACCGGCCTCGATCTCGGCACAGTCGGCCTGATCGCCGTGTTCGCGCTCATCTTCGGCGGCTACGTATTGGTCCTGCGGGAGTCCGAACGCTTGTCGGCGCGGATGGTCCTGATGGGGATCGCGGCGCTGCACGCCATCATCCTGCTCGCCCCGCCGCTGCTCTCAACCGACATCTTCAGCTACCAGGCCTACGCGCGGATGTGGGCGCTGTACGGCGCGAACCCGTACCTCCAGGGTCCGCATGTGATCGCCCTCGACCCGCTGTATCCGTTCATCGGCGCGAAGTGGGTGACGACGCCGACGGCGTACGGCCCGGTATTCACCTCGATCAGCTATGCCCTGGCTCCGCTGTCGATCGCCGCGAGCGTGCTGGCCTACAAGGCAATCGCTGCCGTCGCCAGCCTCGCCACCGTCGCGCTGGTCTGGAACGCCGCACGGCTGCGCGGTCTGAACCCGGCCAAGGCCGCGGCGCTGGTGGGCCTGAATCCGCTGCTCGTGGTGTACGGGGTGGGAGGCGGGCACAACGATCTGCTGATGCTGGCGCTGCTGGTGGCGGGGATCTACGCCCTGCTGCAGCAGCGTGAACGTACGGCGGGCGCGATGACCGTGGTCGGCGCGGGCGTCAAGCTGACCGCCGGCCTGTTCCTGCCGTTCATGCTGGCCTCTGGCAATCGGCTCGGGGCTCGCAGCCGCCGCCGGGAGATCCTGATCGGCGCGTCGGCCGCGGCCGTGGCGGTGGCGATCCTCGGGTTCGCCGCATTCGGGAGCGGCCCGCTGCATCTGCTGGGCACATTGCAGAAGACCCAGAGCGAAGGCGACTGGCACAGCATCCCGGGGTTCATCTCGACCCGCCTCGGCCTCGGGGCAATCGGGCACATCGCGGGGCTGTGTCTCGGCGTGATCTTCGCCGGTGTGTTCGTGTGGCTGGTGCGAAAGGTGTGGCGAGACGAGATGGACTGGATCGACGGTGCCGGGTGGACCGCCGTGGCACTACTGATCACCGCCGGCTCGATGCTGCCCTGGTACGTGGCGTGGCTGATGCCGCTGGCAGCGCTCGGCAGTGACCGCCGCCTGTGGCGCGCTTCGCTGGTCATCACCGGCGTGGTCCTGGGAATCCAGATGATTGGATTCCTTCCCCACGGCAACTCTCTGCTGGGTCTCTGAGCTGCCTGGGCGTACGATGAGCTGATGGGCGCCACCGGCCACCTCGAGAACGGCCCTCGCACACTTGAGTTGCTCAGCGTCGTCGCCCCGGTTTACAACGAGGAAGCCCTGATCGACGAGTTCTACGCGCGCGTGTGCACCGCCATGGAAGGACTGGAGTTCGAGCTGGTGCTGGTCGACGACGGGTCGACCGACGGATCTCCGGCGGTGCTGGATCGGCTTGCCGCCACCGATCCTCGTCTGCGAGTCGTGTACCTGTCAAGGAACTTCGGTCATCAGACCGCCCTGACCGCGGGACTTGACCACGCGCAGGGAGACGCTGTGGTGATGCTCGACGCCGACCTGCAGGACCCGCCTGAGCTGATCCCGCGCATGCTGGACCACTGGCGCGCCGGGTGCGACGTGGTCTACGCCGTCCGGGAGGGGCGAGAGGGAGAATCCCGGTTCAAGCTCACCACCGCCCGCTGGTTCTACAGCCTGTTCGACAAGCTCGCCCAGGTCGAGCTCCAGCACAACTCCGGAGACTTCCGGCTGCTCGACCGGCGAGCGCTGAACGCGCTCCTGTCGATGCGCGAGCGCAACCGGTTCCTTCGCGGGATGACGGTATGGGTGGGCTACACCCAGGCGGCGGTTCCGTACAAGCGGGATTCCCGCTTCGCGGGAGAGACCAAGTACACGCTGCCGAAGATGCTGCGGTTCTCGCTCGACGCGATCTCGTCGTTTTCGCACCGGCCGCTCCAGCTCGCCACGCTGCTCGGGTTCATGATCTCCACGCTCGCGTTCGTGGCCATCCCGGTGGTGATCGTGCTGCGGATCCTCGGTTCATATCTGCCCGGCTTCGGGGCGATCACGATCGCCGTGCTGCTGCTCGGCGGGGTTCAGCTGATCGCGATCGGGATCATCGGCGAGTACGTCGGAAGGATCTACGACGAAGTCAAGGGCCGCCCGCTCTACCTGGTCCGGGCCCGCCGCAACGTCGTGGCGCCTGACACCCTGCGCCAGCCGCTTCCGCTCGCCTCCGAGCGGAGCCCAGACGCCGGTTAGCGCTAACCGCCGGCGGGGTTAGGACCGATGCCCCGGTTCGGTCCGGCGATCACGCGTTCCTCCTCGTCACCCATCCCGCGCGCGGGGGCGGAGGCAGCGCCAGCGCCGTCCAACTGATGAACGGCCCGCTCGACCTCGGCGATCCGGCTCGCGAGGGCCTTGATCGCGTCGGCAATCGGGTCGGGAAGGTGGACCCAGTCGGCGTCCGGCCCCTCCGGCCGGCGACCTTCGACCCGCACCGGATGCCCCGGGTTCCCGACCACGGTGCAGTTCGCCGGCACGTCATGAATCACGACGCTGTTGGCGCCGATCTTGGATCCGTGGCCGACGGTGATCGGTCCGAGCAGCTTGGCCCCGGAGCCAATCGTGACGTTGTCCTGCACGGTCGGGTGGCGCTTGCCCGTGGCGAAGCCGGTCCCCCCCAGCGTCACGCCCTGGTACAGGGTCACGTCGGCGCCGATCTCGGCCGTTTCACCGATCACGACGCCCATGCCGTGATCGATGAAGAAGCCGTTGCCGATCCTGGCCGCCGGGTGGATCTCGATTCCCGTCGCCGAGCGGGCGATCGCCGCGATCAGCCGCGGCAGCAGAGGCACGCCGACGCCGTGCAGCGCGTGGGCGACCCGATGCGCCAGCAGCGCATGGACTCCGGGCCACGTGGCGAGTACCTCCACCCAGCCGACGCCACGAGCCGCTGGATCACGGCTGTGCGCAGCGGCGACGTCCTGTCTGATCTCCGCCACGGTCCGCGCGATCAGACCCAAGCCAAACATCGTGTAAGCGTAGCTATCCGGTATCTCGGCCCCAGGCTACGGGGCGAAGAACGGGGTCGAGACGTACCGCTCGCCGGAGTCCGCGAGGACGGTCACGATCCGTGCGCCGCGCGACTCCGGACGCGTCGCGATCTGCAGGGCGGCTGCGACAGCGGCTCCACACGATATCCCGGCCAGCACGCCCTCCTCCCGAGCCAGCCGGCGCGCCGTTTCGATCGCATCCTCGTCATCGATCGGGATGACCTCGTCCAAGAGCTCGCGGTTCAGGACGCGAGGGATGAACCCGGCGCCGATTCCCTGGATCTTGTGCGGGCCCGGTCGCCCGCCTGAGAGCACGGCCGAGGTCCGGGGTTCTACCGCGACGATGCGGCAGTTCGGGCAGCGTTGCTTGATCGCCTCGCCCGCGCCGGTGAGCGTCCCGCCCGTGCCCACCCCGGCGACGAACACGTCCACACGATCCTCAAGTGCGTCGAGGATCTCCGGTCCGGTGGTGCGGCGGTGGATCTCGGGGTTGGCCGGGTTGGAGAACTGGTCGGGCAGGAACACGTCTTCGCTACCCGCGAGCGCCTGCGCGGCCTCGACGGCCTCGTCCATTCCTCCGAGCGACTCCGTGACCTCGACGCTGGCCCCGTACAGACGGAGCAGGCCTTCGCGCTCCCGGCTCATCCCCTGCGGCATCGTCAGCACCAGCTTGTATCCCTTGGCCGCGCAGACGAATGCGAGGGCGATCCCAGTATTGCCACTGGTTGCTTCGACGATCATCGTGCGGCCCGGCTCGATGCGGCCTTCTCGCTCAGCGGCTTCGATCATCGCCACCCCTATGCGGTCCTTCACGCTGCCGCCGGGATTGAACGACTCGAGCTTGGCGAACAGCTCGACGTCGAGGCCGTGCGCGACCCGAGTGAGCTGCAGCATGGGCGTGCGGCCAACGTAGTCGGAAATGTTGGTCGGAATTCGCACCATTGCCAGGGTATTACGAGTAGGCACTCCAGGTCGGCACCGCGCCGTTCAACGCCCCCTACGCGCGCGGCGGCGTGACCGGCTTCCGGCACCTGTCCGCCCCCCCGACGAGCGCTCAGCGGCCGGCGCGCTGCACCAGCACGCGAGCGTGTTCGGACCGGCGCACGACTAATGTGCGAGCTGTAGGCTTGTAGACTGTCTCGGCGCGGGATGGGCAAACGATCGAGAGGGGAGCATGCGCAAGCACTCAGTGGCGATCTTGGTTCTGGGGGCTGCGTTGTTCGCGCTCGGTGCCGCACCTGCGTTCGCGCGCGTGACCATCTCGGCCAGCGCGAGCTCCGAGACGGTCAGCTACCGGCATCCCGCGCCGGTTATATCGACGATTCGCGGGCGAATCTCAACCGGCGCGCGTGGTGTCGATGTGGTGCTGGAGGCGCAGAGGTGGCCGTTCAGCGAGACGTTCCACCGCGTGGCGGGGACGCGCACGGACCGTCGCGGCTCGTACCGCTTCACCGCGCGGCCGACGATCGCAACGCGCTACCGCGTCGTCGCTCCGCGCCAGAATGCGACGAGCGGGGTCCGCACGGTCTATGCGGAGGCGGGAAGCGAGCACGTCTCGTGCACGATCTCGGGCAACGGGCAGACACAGCGATGTGGGAACCGCGTTCGGGCAGGCAGGTACACGCTGCGCTTCTCGTTCGACTGGATCTATCCGCCGGAGTTCTTCTTGAGCGAGATCGGGCTACCCGTCTACTTCTACTACACCCAGAGGAACGGCTCCTTGCGGCCTCCGGGCACCGCGAACTTCCAACGCACCGTCCGCCAGAGCCCCGCGAGCGGAAGCCTCGGGCACGTCATCATCACTCAGCAGATCAACGTCCCGGCAACGCCCTGGGCGGTTGCCTGGGCAGCGTGCCTTCAGACGCAGGAGCGACAGACCGGATTCGGGCCCCCCGGCGCACCGGGATCGCATCACTGCGGCGCCGCGTCGATCAAGGTGGCCGAGATCCCGCGACTCGGATAGGGCGAGATGGAGCGGGCCAACGCTCAGATGTGGTACATGGAGGATCCCGCCGCCCGAGCCTCAGCCTCGAGCACGTCGGCCACGGTTGACTCAGCCAGCACGGCTCGCGCCGCGTTGGCGGCATCGGCGAACACCCCGGTCGCGTCGCGTCCCAGCGGCCCGTCGAGCAGCTCCACGATCTCCAGCACGGGAATCTCCTCCGCCGGACGGGCGAAGCTGTATCCGCCCTTCACCCCGCGCTGAGAGCGCAGCAGACCGGCTCGCCGAAGCGTCGCGAACAGCTGCTCCAGGAACTGCACGGGAATCTCGCCCCGACGCGCCAATTCCGCGATCGGCACCGGGCCGCTGTCGCCGTGGCGGTGCAGTTCGACGAGAGCGCGTACGGCGTACGGGGACTTGGTCGTGATCGAGAGCATCCTGCCCCGATGCTAACC
>JBPCMW010000133.1:0-20293 GCA_051001875.1 Solirubrobacteraceae bacterium
GACGGGTGCGGGTCACCACGCTGTGCGCAAACCCCGCGAACGAACTACACGGCGAGGAATCCAGCTCTCAGCACGCGGTTCCGCGGAACCGCGACGGTCACTTCACCCCCAACTCGACAGGAGAGCCAAAAAAAGAGCGACCCGGTCGGGTCGCCCTCGCGTAACGCGCGCATGTGCACAGGAGTTAGCGCACACACCTCGCAGCGAGGGAGTGGGGATTAGTGACCTGCGTCGCTGCCGCCGTCCGGCGCAGGCGCATCACGGGCGCAGTGGAAGTCACTACGTCGCTCGTGTGGGTGTGAGTGTGGGTGAGAACTGTCATAGCGGTGTCCTTTGCTTGCGCAGTTAGGGTAACTCACACATTGACGGAATGCAAGGGAAAATCTCAGCTGACGCGCCGGTCGGCTCCTGTTTCGCGCCGGGGAGCCGCGCCCGACCGCCGGCGGACACAGCTACTCTCGCCTGAATGAGGCGTTCCCGGCCATCCGCTCGCGACCTGCCCTGGCCGCTGCGCAGCGTCATCGCCGGCGCCGCCGGGACGGCCGCGCTCACGCTCGCCTATTCCCTCGAACGACGTGTCCGACCAGGTGACCGCGGGCCACTTGACTATGACGACAGCCTGGTGCCCGGCCAGATCGTCGCCACGATTCTGCACCTGCCGTCGGTGACCGGTCGTGAGGAGGCCGAGCTCGGTCAACTGCTGCGCTGGAGCTACGGGTCGATGTTCGGCGTCTGGCACGGACTGCTGCGCCGGCGTTGCCAGGAGCCACAGGCCACCGGTGCCTTCGCGGCGACGCTGATCAGCGCCACCCTCACGATGTTCCCGCTGCTGGGCCACACCCCGCCCCCGTGGCGCTGGCCCCGTGGCTACCTGCTGACGAGCTTCGGCACGCACGCGGTCTACGCGATCGTCGTGGGCACGGTCGACGACCGTCTGCGCCTCAAACGCTGACTCCACGGTGCCCCGCGCCCCTGATCTGTCCGGCACCGCTCTCGATGGGCGCTACGAGTTGCATGCGGTGATCGGGGAAGGGACGTTCGGCCGTGTCTACCGCGGGCTCGACCGGCGCCTCGCCCGCCGGGTGGCGGTGAAGGTGATCAAGCCGTGGTGGGCCGAGGATCCTGATTGGGTTGGGAGCTTCGAGCGGGAGGCGCAGCTGCTGGCGTCGATCAGCGATCCAGGCATCGTGCAGATCTTCGACGTTGGGTCGGCACCCGAGGGGCTCTACTACGTGGCCGAGCTGGTCGAGGGAGAGAGTCTCGCGCAGCGCCTGCGCGCGGGTCCGCTCGCCGGGGCCGAGGCTCTCGACATCGCCGAGCAGCTGTCCCGGGCACTCGCTCGCGCCCATGCCCAGAACGTCGTGCACCGTGACGTCAAGCCGGCGAACGTCCTCCTATCCAGCGACGGACGGATCAAGGTCGGCGACTTCGGCGTCGCGCGGCTCGCGGCGGGGAGCAGCGAGGCGGCCGGGGGGACGATCGTCGGAACCCCGCGCTACATGGCCCCCGAACAGGCTCGCGGGGGAGCCATCACTCCAGCCACGGACGTGTACGGCGTGGGGGTCGTGTTGTACGAGATGCTCGCCGGCCGGCCGCCGTTTGACGGTGACTCGGCGGTGGAGCTTGCGCTCCGCCATGTCAACGATCCGCCGCCGCCGCTGCCCGCCGGTGTGCCCCGAGCGATTGCCCGGGTGACCGAGCGGGCGCTGGCCAAGGCGCCGGCTGAGCGATACGCCGAGGGTGGCGAGTTGGCCGACGCGCTGGCGCGCGCTCGCGTTGCGGCTCCGGACGTGGACGCGGCTCCCGGAGGACCCGGGAAGGCCCGCGTCGACTCCACTCGAGTCGGTCAGCCGATGTCCCCTCGGCGCATCGTCAACCCGTCCGAGCGCCGTCAGCGGATCGCCCTGTTCGGTTGCGTGCTCGTGCTGGCGCTCGGCATGGTTGCGGCGGCGATCGCTCTTGCTCCAGGCCACGTCACGGTGCCCGATCTGCGGGGTATGAGCGCCGGCGCCGTCCGCGCGACGACACAACGCGACGGACTCAAGGCCAGCTTCAGCTCCCGCTACAGCCCGGCCCGGCGGGACAATGCGCTCGCGCAGAGCCCGCCTCACGGGCGGCGAGTCAAGGACGGATCGACGGTCCGGGTCGTGCTCAGCGCCGGTCCGGCTCCGGTCAAGGTCCCCCAGCTCGTCGGCAGCTCCGCTGGCCAAGCCCAGCCGCGGCTGGCACAGATCAGGTTGCGCTCCGCGCTCCGACCGGCGCCGGCGCCGGGTGTCAGAGCCGGCACCGTCACCCGGCAAGCGCCCGCCGCCGGAGTCGGCGTCCCGCCCGGATCGCTGGTCACGCTGCAGGTCGCTGAGGTACCGCGGCCGCGGCTGCTGACCAGCTTCGCCGGACAGGGGTCCGGGAGCTCGGTCCCCTTCCGAATCCGCGGAGCGCGCTGGCAGATCGTCTCCTCGATGAGCTACCAGGGAACCTGCACGTTCCTGTTCATCTGCTCGGGGCCGAACGCGACGGTCAAGCGGATCCGCGACGGGACCACGGTCGACTCATTCAGCCTCGACGAGGGGACTGGAAAGACGCACGCCTTCACGACCGGTCCCGGCGTCTACCAGATCTCCGTGTCACCGGGATCGGACACGACCCGGTGGTCGGTAAGGATAGAGGACCTGTACTGAGTGGTTTCCTCTTAAGAGACTCTCACGCGGCTGGCCTACCTTCGACAGAGAATGAGCTCACCCAAGCACCTATGGTCCGGCGACTGGCAGCGTGACTCCGAGGCTGCGGCCCAGGAGCGCGCCGAGCGTCTGCGCGACGGATCCGAGGCCGAGCAGCCGCCTGAGCCAGACCAGGCGCGTGCCAAACCGGCCGCCAGGACGGCCACCAGCCCGCCGCGCGCGAGACCGCGACCACGGAGTAGGCCGGCGCTCCAGAAGCTGCGGGCTCGTCTGGCGCTCGACCGGGCCCAGAAGCGCCTGGTGGCGATCGTCACGGCGGTTGCGTTGCTCGTCACGGGCGGCGCCTACGGCCTGAATGCCCTGATTGGCGGATCGAGCGGCTCTGCGGGCCCCGCCATCGCCAGTTCCGGGGGGTGGCTCGGGCTGCAGATGCAGGCCCTGGCCAACGGCACGGTCGTCGTCGCCTCCGTCGTGCCCGGCAGCCCGGCGGCGGGCGCCGGTCTAGAACCCGGCGACGCGATCACCCAGATCCAGGGTCGGCCCGTCGACGCCCCGATCGTCGTCACCGAGGCGGTGGCCGCGCTCCAGGCCGGTGACACCGTCGAGATCCAGTTCGTCCGCGGATCGTCGATCTATACGGTGCGACCCAAGCTGACCGCTCGTCCTGCTTCGGTGCCATGAGCTTTGCCGCACCGCTGGTTCTCCTGGCGCTGCTGGCCATCCCGTTGGTGCTCCGCTGGTACCTCGGCCAGCAACGTCAGCGTGGGCGCGCTGCGGCGGCGTTCGTCGCCAAGCCGCTGATTCCCTCGGTGGCGCCGGCGTCGCCGGGCTGGCGCCGCCATGCACCGATGCTGGCCTTCGCCCTCGCGCTGGCCGTGCTAATCCTGGCGGCTGCGCGGCCGCAGCGGAGCGTGGCCGTACCGGTGACCGACGGCGCGGTGATGCTCGTCGACGACGTCAGCAGCTCGATGGCCGCCACCGATGTGGCGCCGTCACGGCTGGGCGCAGCCGAGCGTGCGGCCGGGAACTTCATCGCCAGCGTCCCCGCGGCGATCCGCGTCGGCCTGCTCGAGTTCAACGACAAGCCGATCCTCCTGCAATCACCCACCACTGACCATTCGCTGGCCCGCTCGGCGCTGGGCCAGCTGCATCCCGGCGGCCACACCGCGATCGGGGATGCGATCAACCGGGCCGCCGGGTTGCTGACGAGTCTCCGCACCCCCACCGGCAAGCGTCCTCCCGGCGCGATCGTGATGCTCTCGGACGGGACTTCCACGACAGGCGCGGATCCGCTCGCGGCGGCGCGCCAGGCCGCCTCACAGCACATCCCGATCTACACCGTGGCGCTCGGCACCCAGCACGGCACGATCACCGCCCGCCACCGTGCCAAGACGGTGACCATTCCGGTGCCCCTGAGCTCTCAGGAGCTCGGGCAGATAGCCCGCCTGTCAGGCGGGCGCGAATTCACCGTGGCGGACGCGGGAGGGCTGAGCGCGGTCTACGCGCACCTCGCGGCAGCGCTCGGGCACAAGCAGGTCAAACGCGAGATCAGCGCGAGCCTGGCGGGGGGAGGGCTGGTGCTGCTGCTGCTGGGCAGCGTCCTGTCGCTCCGCTGGTTCGGTCGGCTCGTCTAGTGGCTACCACCTGAGGACAGACAAGGAGAACGAAGATGAACGACACCGATGCAATAACCGAGTCGCGGGCTCAGGCGAGGGCGGCGCTCCAGGAAGCCCTGTACGAGCTCAAGCGGGTGATCGTCGGTCAGGATGCGATGCTCGAGCGGCTGCTCGTCAGCCTGCTGGCGGGCGGACACGTGCTGCTGGAGGGCGTACCCGGGTTGGCGAAGACGTTGACGGTCAAAACGCTGGCCTCGGTGCTGGGCGGTTCCTACAGCCGGATTCAGTTCACGCCGGACCTGGTTCCGGCGGATCTCGTCGGCACTCGCGTGTACCGCCCGAACACCGGCGGATTCGACACCGAGCTCGGTCCGGTGTTCAGCAACTTCCTGCTCGCCGACGAGATCAACCGCGCCCCGGCGAAGGTCCAATCGGCGCTGCTGGAGGTGATGCAGGAGCAGCAGGTGACGATCGGCGGAACCACGTACCCGGTCCCCCTGCCGTTCATCGTCATGGCCACCCAGAATCCGATTGAGTCCGAAGGCACCTACCCCCTCCCGGAGGCGCAGGTCGACGGGTTCCTGATGAAGATCCTCGTCGACTACCCGAGCGTCGGCGAGGAGGCAGCCGTCGTCGGGCGCAGTCTCGCAGCGCCGGTCACCGTGCGGGAGTGCCTGCAGCTGGAGGACCTCCGTCATCATGCTGCCGCGGCCCAGACGGTGATCGTCGACCGTGACGTGATCGGCTATGCGGTTGCCCTGGCCGACGCGACGCGGCACCCGGATCGCTTCGGCCTCGGCGAGCTGAAGGGGATGATCGAGTTCGGGGCCAGCCCGCGCGGTCCGATCGGGCTCGTCCAGGCCGCCCGGGTGCTGGCGCTGCTCCGCGGCCGCGGACACGTCGTGCCGCAGGACGTGCACGACCTGGCCGCCGACGTGCTCCGCCACCGGATCGTGCTCTCCTACGACGCGCTCAGCGAAGGCGTTACCGCCGACGTGCTGCTCGACCAGGTGCTGGCGGCGGTGGCCGAACCGGGGAGCGCCCAGCTGATGCGGGAGACGCCCCCGGTGGTCAGCGCGGAAAGCGTAAACCTGGCGTGAGCCGCGCACTGCTTGCCCCGCCGGCAGCCCGGCAAGGACCAGGGCCGCTTCCGCAGCCGCTGATCGAGGCGCTCGAGGTCAGCGTCAACCGGCTGGTTGCCCGCACGTTGCCCGGCGATCGCCGAGCCGCCGGCATCGGCCTCGGCATGGAGCTGGCCCAGCTGCGGCCCTACGAGGTCGGCGATGACGTGCGCCATATCGATCCGGCCGCCACCGCGCGCAGCGGGGGCCAGCCGCACGTGCGGCTGCATGTGCCCGAGCGCGCGCTGACCACGTGGATCGTGCTCGACGTGTCGCCGTCGATGGCGTTCGGGACCACCCAGCGATTGAAGGCCGACGTGGCCGAAGGCGTGGCGCTCGTGTTCGGGCGCGTGGGCGTGCGCCGGGCGGGTAGCGTCGGCCTCGTGGTGTTCGGGGCCGGCGAGCCGCAGGTACTGGCTCCACGCGGATCGAGACCGGGCATCGTCGCACTGAGGCGGGCGCTGGCGCGTGGCGTGGCGCCCGACGGCCGGCACGATCCCGAGGGGCTGGCGGACGCGCTGGCAAGGGTGGGCCGCCTGGCGCGCCAGCCGGGCCTGGTGGTCGCAGTCTCCGATTTCCGCGACCATAGGGGGTGGGAGCGCCCCCTCGGCTCGCTGCGCGTGCGCCACTCGGTGCTGGCCATCGAGGTTGGCGACCCGCGCGAGGGCGAGCTGCCGGCGGTTGGTCACCTGGCGCTGATCGACCCCGAGACGGGGACGCGGATCGAGGTCGACACCTCCCGGCGGCGCGTGCGCGAGCGGTTCGCCGAGCTCGAGCATGAGCGGCGTGCCCGGCTGGCGGCGGAGCTGCGCCGGCTGCGCGTCCACCACGTCACGCTGTCCACCGAGGGCGAGTGGCTGAGAACGCTCGGGAGTCAGCTGCGATGAACTTCGCCTCGCCTGCGTGGCTCGCCGGCCTGGCCCTGATCCCGCTGGCGATTGCGCTGTTGCTGGTCAGTCGCCGGCGCACGCGGCGCTATGCCGTCCGGTTTCCTGCTGTCTCGACGCTGGCCCTAGCGGCCGGCACTGCGCCATCGTGGCGGCGGCGGATTCCAACCGGGCTCCTGCTACTCGCCCTCGCGATGCTCGTGGTCGCGCTCGCCCGCCCGCATGTCAGTTATCGAGCCGCGGTCGCTCAGGCCTCGACGATGCTCGTCACCGACCACTCCGGTTCGATGGCGGCCTCCGATGTGCAGCCGACCAGGCTCGCGGCGGCGATCGACGCTGCCAACACGTTCATCGACCAGCTGCCCTCCTCGGTCCGGGTCGGGGCGGTGGCGTTCTCGAGCTCGGCTGACGCCGTGCAGGCGCCCGCCACCAACCACAGCGCCGCACGTTCGATCATCGACACGCAGAGCGCCGGGGGCGCCACCGCTACGGGTAACGCGCTCCAGCTGGCCCTCCAACTGCTCCACGGCGGCGATCGCAAGCATCCACCGTCGGCCATCGTCCTGCTCTCGGACGGCGCCGCCAATGCCGGTCTCGATGCCGCGGCGGTCGCGCGCCAGGCCGGTCAGGAGCGCATCCCCATCTACACCGTCGCGCTGGGCACGCCCGGGGGCACCTTGAGCAACCCCGACCCGCTCGGACCGCCGCTGAACGTCCCGCCCGATCCGCAGCTCATGCAGCAGATCGCCCGGGTGTCCGGAGGGCGCGCGTTCAACGCCCAGAGCGCCGGCGAGCTCAGCTCGATCTACCGCCGCCTCGGCAGCCAGCTCGGGAGCATCAGCCGGTCGCGTGAGGTCACCTCGGAGTTTGCGATCGCCGGCCTGGTGCTGCTGCTGCTGGCGGCGGCCGGCTCCGCGCGCTGGGCTGGTCGGCTGCCCTAGCGGTTTCCTCATCCGCCGCTGCCGCGGCGCGGCGCGAGGTGTTCGGGAGGTCCCGGCACCGCGGTCTGAGGGTAGAGGCTCGGGCCATGTGGGAGCTGGAGCCCCGCCACGTCGATCTGCGGGTGTTCGCGTTTTGCGGCGATGATGTGGCGCTCGCACCGGGGGGGGCTCAGCCGTGTCGCGCTGGAGCCCGACGCGCTCGTCGTCAACTCCTCACAGCGGGGTGGCGGCAAGGACACCTGGTCATCGAACTGAAGTCCGCTCTTGCGTCCCGGCGGTTCCGGGTAGAGAACGGTCATGCCCGGATACGACGACGAGGACGACTGGGTCGGCGAGCCACCGGAGGGCCGTTATTCACGCGACCGCGCGAAGCCCGAGCACTGGCGGCGTCCGTGGCCCCTGGCGGGTGCCGGCATGGCAATCGTCCTCGTGATCCTCGTGATTGTGATCCTGACGCGCTGAACCGGACGCCATCCGGCCGCTTCCAGGTTCATTAAGACCTGTTTGGGAAACGCCCGGGACGTCTGGCGAGGGGCACTACCGCGTCTACGCTCAAGCCGTGAGTCGCTGGCTCAAGCACGTCTCGCTCGCGGCGGCGGCGGCGCTCTGCCTGATCCTGGTTCCCGTCACGCTGGCGGCCCTCGACGGTCCGGAGCTTGCACGCCCGGTGGGACGGCACGGCGCCGGGTCTCACGGCCGGCGCCACACGGGTGCCCAGAGCCCAGCGCTCCGGCACGCGGTTCCGAGCGCGGCCTCGGTCGTCATCGGAGCGAATATCCATCCGATTCCGCCGTCCTATCTGGGACTGTCGATCGAGTACTGGGGACTGCCGCTGTTCGAGCGTCATCACGCGGCGTTCGGGCGCATTTTGTCACTCCTGCGGGTCGGCGCCGCCCCGCTGATCCTGCGGGTCGGCGGGGACTCGGCGGATCGTTCGCTCTGGGATCCGGAGCTCCGGAGGCTGCCGGCGTGGGCGTTCCATCTGATGCCGAGCTGGCTGGGCATGGCCCGGTCCCTGATCAAGCATTCCCCGGCGCGGCTGATCCTTGACCTGAACCTCGTCACCTCCTCGCCGCTGCGAGCGGCAGCATGGGCGCGGGCGGCCGAGGCGAAGCTGCCGCACGGCAGCATTTTCGGGTTCGAAATTGGTAATGAGCCCGACATCTACGACCGGCCCTACTGGCTGGCCACACACGTCGGCGCGTCGGTGCTGCCGTCGGGGATCACTCCGCAGAGCTACCTCCGTGACTTCAGGGCCTACGCACATGAGCTGGTTCGGTTCGCCCCGGGGGTGCCGCTGCTGGGGCCGGCGGTGGCCAATCCGAGCGGCTCCGTCCGCTGGATCTCGCAGCTCGTCGCTCACGCCCGGCCGCTGCTCGGCGCGGTCAGCGCGCATCGCTATCCGTACTCCGCCTGCCTCGGGCCCGGTTCTGCGGTCTACCCGACCGTCGCCCGGCTCCTGAGCGAGAAGGCTTCAGCGGGCAACGCGCAGCACCTCAGAGCAGCCGCGGCCGCCGCCCACCGTGCGGGTCTGCCGTTGCGGATGACCGAGCTGAACTCCGTGACGTGCGGTGGCCGTGCCGGCGTCAGCGACACGTTCGCGACGGCTCTGTGGGCGCCCGACGCGCTGTTCGAACTGCTGCGCAACGGCGTCGACGGAGTCAACATCCACGTCCGCACGGATACCGTCAACGCGGCGATGGTTCCCGTGCGCGCGGGCATCCGCGCGCGTCCGCTGCTTTACGGGCTGATTCTGTTCGCCCGCACGCTCGGAACCGATCCGGAGCTGGCGGCGCTGCGTCTGCGGGAGGCACCCGGGCTGCATCTGAAGGCCTGGGCTGTGCGAGCGAGCGGCGCGCTGCACGTGCTGCTGATCAACAAGGGCACCACGGCCGCCGCCGTAAAGCTGCGCATCCCGGGCACCGGGCCGGCCACGGTGCAGCGCGTGCTGGCCTCCTCGCCGAACGCCAAGACGGGGGAGACCCTGAACGGCCAGACGCTGGGGAGCGACGGGAGGTGGCGGGGGCGCCCGGCCCACGAGGTGCTTGCGCCCGGGGCCGGGGGCTACGCGCTGAGGCTGCCGGCGACGAGCGCGGCGCTGGTCTCCCTACGCTAGGGGATGAGGACGGACCGGGGCCCGACGGCGGGCGCCGGCACCAGCGCCTCGGTGTCGATCTCGCCGGTCGTGCGGCAGCCGGCGAGGCCCATCGTCAGCTCGAAGTCGACAGCGAGGTTCTGGATCACCTCGCGCACCCCGGTCCGCCCGGCCAGGGCCAACCCGTAGACGTAGGGACGGCCGATCAGGACCGCGCGGGCGCCCAATGCGAGAGCCTTGAAGATGTCGGCGCCACCCCTGATCCCCGAGTCCATCAGGACCGGGACGCGACCGGCGACGGCACTGATCACCGCCGGCAGCGCCTCGAGGGTGGCAATCGAGCCGTCTACCTGGCGCCCGCCGTGGTTGGAGACGACGACCCCGTCCATGCCCGCGTCGATCGCGCGGGCCGCGTCGCCGGTATGGAGGATGCCCTTCAGCAGGATCGGCAGGTTCGTGCGCTGACGCAGGAAGCCGAGGTGCTCCCAGGTCAGCGTGGGGCGAGAATAGATCTCGATGAACCGCTGGACGGCGGCGCGTCCGATGCCCGATCGCAGCGTCTGAACGAACCCGCCGGGATAGGCGCGGGTGAGCGCGACCAGCGTCCCGAGGGCCGCCAGGCTCGGCCGCGGCTGCTGCTCCGGGGGTGGTTTCGGGCGCCGCTCGGAGATCAGGCGCGTGAACACCGGATCGCTGGTGTACTGGGCGATGCCCTTGCCGCGCAGAAACGGTAGGTAGGCCCGCTCGAGGTCCCGCGTTCGCCAGCCGAGCATCGTGGTGTCCAGCGTGACCACGATCGCCTCGGCGCCACACCGCTCAGCCCGGCTGACCAGGCTCTCGACCAGCTCGTCGGACTTGCTCCAGTACAGCTGAAACCACCGCCTCGTGCTCCCGAGTTCAGCGCTCACCTGTTCCATCGGCCGCGAGGCCTGGTTGGACAGGATCATCGGCGTTCCGGTGTCCTTGGCCGCCCGGGCGACCGCCAGGTCGGCTTCCCGGTGCGCGAGCTCGAGCACGCCGATCGGGGCGAGCAGGAACGGGTTCGGCATGCGTCGGCCGAACAGCTCCACCGAGGTGTCGCGCTCGCCCACGTCGCGGAGCATCCGGGGCACGATTCGCCAGTCATCGAACGCCGCCCGGTTGGCTGCCACGGTGTGCTCATGCCCCGCTCCCGTGGCGACATAGGCGAACGCGTCGGGGTGCATCCGGCGCTCGGCCGCCGCCTCAAGCCGGCGGGCGTCGATCGGAACGCGGGGCGTGCGGCCACTGATGCCTTCCAGGTAGATCTGGGTCTGCCGCAGGAGCGCGCTCATCACCGGATCACAGCACACCCGCGCCTCAGATGCCCGGTCGGGCACTGCCGCCGTGACCGGCCGCGTCGGCGTAGGCTTCGCCATCGACCGCGAGGAGAAGGAGACTTCCGATGAGCACCTATTCACCGCCGGCGCTCGAGGGACTGATGATGCGGACCCCGCTGCTCGTGCGCGGAATCGCTGAGCGGGCGGAGCAGCTGTTCGCTGAGAGGGAGATCGTCAGCGCGACGGCGACCGGCGTCGAGCGCTCGACTTATGCCGACGTGGTCGCCCGGGCCCGGCGGCTGGCCTCGGCACTGCGTGAGCTCGGAATTCGCCCGGGGGACCGGGTGGGGACGTTCGGCTGGAACTCCGTGCGGCACCTGGAGCTGTACCTCGCGGTGCCGTCGATGGGCGCGGTGCTGCACACGCTGAACATCCGGCTGTTCGACGATGACCTGCGCTACATCGCCGGACACGCCGAGGACCGCGTGATCTTTCTCGACGCCTCGCTGGCTGATCGGATGCCCCGCTTCGACGGCGTCGAGCACGAGATCCTGATGCCCGATTGCGACGCCTCACGTGAGGGCGCGATCGACTACGAGGAGTTCCTTGCCTCCGGCGATCCGGGCTTCGCGTTTCCCGAGCTCGACGAGAACTTGGCAGCGGCGATGTGTTACACGAGCGGAACGACCGGTTTGCCCAAGGGCGTCGTGTACTCGCACCGCTCGACGGTGCTGCATTCGCTGCTCACCAACCAGGCCGACGGGCCAGGTCTGCGCGAGCGGGACACCGTGCTGCCGATCGTCCCGATGTTTCACGCCAACGCGTGGGGACTGCCGTACGCCGCCGCGATGGCGGGCTCGAAGCTCGTGTTACCGGGGCCGCGGATGGACCCGGCCGACCTCGCGTCGCTGATCGCGCAGGAACGCGTCACGTTCGCCGCCGCGGTGCCGACGATCTTCCAGGGCATCGCCCAGCTCGAGCCCCAGCCCGATCTCTCCTCGGTTGAGCGGCTGATCTGCGGGGGCTCAGCCGTCCCGGAAAGCCTGATGCGGCTCTACGACGAGCGGTTTGGCGTGCCGATCATCCAGGCCTGGGGGATGACCGAGACGAGCCCGATGGCCTCGGTCAGCCGCGTGCCGCCCGGCAGTGTCTCCGATGACGACGAGGCCTACGCCGTCCGGGCGATGCAGGGGCGTGTGGTGCCGTTCGTGGAGTTCCGCGTCGACGAGGAATCCGGCGGCGAGCTGGAGGTCCGTGGACCGACGATCGCCAGCGCCTACTACAACGACGAGACCGGGGCGGACAAGTTCAGTGACGACGGCTGGTTGCGTACCGGTGACGTGGCCGAGGTCAAGCACGGTGCGATCATCAAGCTCGTCGACCGCACCAAGGACCTGGTCAAATCCGGCGGCGAGTGGATCAGCTCAGTTGAGCTCGAGAACGTGATCATGGGCCACTCCGATGTGGTCGAAGCCGCGGTCGTGGCGATCCCGCACGAGCGCTGGGGCGAGCGCCCCTGCGCCTGCGTGGTCCGCCGAGAAGGCAGCTCGCTCACCGACGGCGAGCTCCGCTCGTTCCTCGGGGACAAGGTGGCGAAGTGGTGGCTGCCGGACCGCGTCGAGTTCATCGCCGAGGTGCCGAAGACGTCGGTGGGGAAGTTCGACAAGAAGGTGCTGCGGGCGCAGATCGCGGAGGATTCGCTCGAGCGGGGATAGCGGGTCAGCTATCCGCGCCGGAGTCGCTGGTCCGCAGGCTGGGAACGCCGCCGTGCCAGTCAAGGCACATCACGGCGGCATCGTCCTTGAGCTGCCCGTCGGTGGCTTCGAGGACCGCTTGGATGAGATGCTGCACGGCCTCACGGGGGTGCATCTCTGCGCCCTGGGCGACCAGCGCTTCGATATCGATGCTGGCGGCGTTGCGCTCCAGCAGCCCATCGGTTAGAAACACCAGTCGGTCGCCGGGCAGGAGTGGCAGCGGCTGCACTCGGTATTCGTGCTCGCCCCAGCCGAACGGCAGATCTGGCTTCAGATCGACAGCGCTGACACGGCCATCGCGCAGCCGCAGCGGCAGTGGGTGACCGGCGTTGACGATTTCCGCCGTCCCGGCTCGCAAGTCGATACGCGCCAGTTGCCCGGTTACGTACTCGCCGTTGCGAAAGTGCTCCGCGAGCCCGACGCTGGCTCGCCGCGCCTGCTCGGCCAGGCCCACCCGGGCGCGTCGCCCATTGCGGAGCGCGCCGACCAACACCGTTGCCAGGATGGCGGCCCCGACCGAGTGGCCCATCGCATCGGTCATCGAGAGATGCAGAGCGTCGCGCTCCAGGGAGAAGTCGAATGTATCTCCCGCAATTTCGCCGGCAGGCTCGAGCCACGCCGCGACCGAGAATTGGCCCGCTTCGCAGGTGTAAGCGGCCGGAAGCAGGCGGTGCTGAATCTCGGCCGCGAGCGACAGTGGAACCGAGCGCTGACCCCACTCGAACAGGTCAGTGAACCGGCGGTTGGCAATGATCACGTACGCCAGCGCGTGCGCGGCGAGGGCAACTTCGGCCACGCACAGCTCGTCGGGTTCCTCAGAGAGGATTAGTTCAAGCACCCCGATGGCTTCGCCGCGGTTGGTCACCGGAGCCAGAACCAGCCAGCCCCAAGTCTCCTTGTCAACCTGAACCGTTTGGGTAGCGAGCGCGCGCCCGTGCGCGCTGCCCGTCAGCGGTACGAGCTCGGCGACGTCTGCGCCCCGTGTGCTGGTTACGGTCCCGACGTGGCTCAGCCGAATGACCGCGTCGCCGCTGAAGTCCGCGATCAGAAACGCCACCTCAGTCGCCCCGAGCCTCGCCGCAAGCAACTCGCCCACGACATCGGCGGCCGCAACAGGCGGGGCATTCTCGACAGCGCTCAGCAGCTCGCCTACATCCAGCTGCATAATCCGGTCCGCCCTCATCGGCCTAGCCTACGGCACGTCAAGCACGCCCTCCGGCTCCCCACCCCACGCGCGGCCCTTAGCTAATCCCGCCGCAATAGCAGCACCAGCGCCACCGCCGCGAGCGCCGCCACCACGCCGGCGAAGAGCAGACCGGCGCTCCTCAGGCCGGCCGACTGCGCGAGCATGCCCTCGCCGATCACCGGCACGGAGATGGCCACGTAGGCGACGACGAAGAAGCTCGACGCGACGGCAGCGCGCTGGGCCGGCGGGGATTCCGCGTTGAGCCCGGCGAGGGCGGCGCGGAAGCTGAGGCCCTGGCCGAAGCCCGCGGTGACCCCGCCGAGCACGAGCAGCGCCAGCGAGGACTGGTCGAGCCCGAGGGCGAGCAGGCCCATCCCGGCGATCAGGACAGCACAGCCGATGGGTAGCGCCGTCCGCTCCGGGATGCGCTCCAGCGCGAGCTGACCGCCGGCCGAGGCCAGGAACACGGCGAACACGACGAGCCCCACCACCGCATGGCTCGTCACTCCGAGCTGCGAGCTGAGGAAGGCGGGGGAGACCGCGGTGAACAGACCGAGTACGGCAAACCCGGCGAACCCGGCTAGCGATGCCCGGATGAATGCCGCCCGCAGGTCCGGCGGAACCGTCAGCGTCTGCGGGCGCAGCTTCGGGTGCTCACTCGGGGAACCCGGCTCGGGCATCGCCCAGACGCCGAACGCCGCGGGCACGAGCAGGACCAGGTGCGCCCAGAAGCTCAGCCGGAGCGGTGACCCGAACCACTGCGACAGCAGCCCTGCGAGCAGCGGCCCGGAGCCGAGGCCGGTCATGTTGGCCAGCGTGCCGACGAGGGTTGCACACCCGCGGCCGTTCTCCGGCGCGAGATCGAGGAGGGTCGCGGTTGCCGTCCCGGTGAAGATCCCGGCCGACAGGCCGGACAACGCCCGCCCGGCCAGCAGCAGACCGAGGCCATTGGCGAACAGGAACACCACCCCGCTGAGCGCCGAGAGAGCCAGGCCGGCCAACAGCACCCGCCGGCGGCCGATCTCGTCCGACAGCGGACCGAACAACAGGAGCGCCGCGATCACTCCGCCCGCGTAGGTCGCGAAGACGATCGTCACCGTCAGCTCGGAGAAGCCGAACTTCGCGCGGTACAACCCGTACAGGGGAGTCGGCAGCGTCGTGCCGAGCATCGTCACCGCGAACGCATAGGCGGCGATCGCGAACGCCACGCGCCGGTCGAGCCGGCCCCGCCTCAATTCTGTGCCGCTCCGGCCTGACATACCATGTGGAGTATGGAGCGACGCATCGTCTACGTATCGAGACTCACGCGTCTGCCCCTGCTCAGCTCCGACGGCGCGGATGTGGGGCGAGTGGCCGACGTGGTGATCGGTCTCGGCGGCCGGCCACCCCGGGTCAACGGGCTCGTCGTCGCTGTGCAGCGGCGGCGGGTGTTCATCGGCATGGGCCGGGTGGGGGACATCGAGAGCGGCGGCGTCCGGCTGCGGCGCGCGTCTGTCAACCTGCGCCAGTTCGAATTGCGGCCGGGGGAGCGCCTGCTCGACGGAGAGCTGATCGGTCGCGAAGTGCGGGGTCAGAAGGTGGTCGACATCGGGATCACGCCGGCTCCGGAACCGTTCGCCTGGGAGGTGGCCACCGTGGCGCTCGGACACCGGCGCGTGCCCGGTCGGCGTCGGCCGCCGGAGGTGATCGACTGGAGCGAGGCCGGGGAACTGTTCGCCGACGAACGCCCGGTGGACCGGCAGGCCGCGACGCTCGGCGGACTGCATCCAGCCGAGATGGCAGCCGCGATCCGCCGGCTGCCGCTCAGCCGCCGACGGGTCCTCGCCGGCGCGCTCGAGGACGAGCGCCTGGCCGATCTCCTCGAGGAGCTGTCCGAGGACGAGCAGCTGCGAATCGTGGAGGGGCTCGATCCCGCACGCTTGGCCCGGGTGCTCGACGAGATGGAGGCCGACGACGCGGCCGACCTGCTGGCGGAGTTCTCAGCCACCCAGCGGGCTGAGCTGCTCGGCGCGATGGATCCCGACGAGGCCGAGCCGGTGAGGCGCCTGCTCACCTACGAGCCTGATACGGCCGGTGGCCTGATGACCCCCGAGCCGGTGATCCTCGCCCCGCAGGCCACCGTGGCGCAGGCGCTGGCCCGCGTGCGCGACCCGGACCTGCCCGTTCCCCTGGCCGCCCAGGTGTTCGTGGCCCAGCCGCCGCTGGAGACGCCGACGGGCCGCTATCAGGGGATGGTGGGGATCCAACGCCTGCTGCGCGAGGCGCCGAGCAAGCCGCTCGGCCGCTGCCTGGACGAGGAAGCAGAACCCGTCCCGGCGAATCTCAGCGACCGTGAGGTTGCGGGACGCTTGGCGGCTTACGACGTCGTGGCCCTGGCGGTGACCGATGAGGTCGGGCGGCTGGTCGGTGCGGTGACGATCGAAGACGTCCTCGACCGCGTGCTCCCCGGGAACTGGCGCATGACCCTGGCGGGGAGCTGATGGCAAAGCGCGACGACCTCGAGAGGCCGCGGGGCACTCCCGGTGGCCCGGTCTACGACCCGGACGCGTTTGGCCGGTTTGCCGAGCGGCTGGCCCGGTATCTGGGCACCGGCCGGTACCTGGCTGCCCAAACGATCCTCGTCGTGGTGTGGATCGCCCTCAACGGCATCGGCATCATCAACGCCTGGGATCCGTACCCGTTCATCCTGCTGAACCTCGCCTTCTCGACCCAGGCCGCGTACGCGGCGCCGCTGATCCTGCTGGCCCAGAACCGCCAGGCCGATCGCGATCGCGATGAGATCGAGCGCGACCGAGAGATCAATTCGCGCGCAGTTGCGGACACCGACTACCTGGCTCGGGAGATCGCCGCGATCCGGATCGCACTCGAGCACAAGGCCGACCGGGAGGATCTGGTCGAGCCGATCGAGCGGCTGACGCAGGCGCTCGAGTCAGTCCAGGCCCGCGAGCGCGAGGACGGGTAAGCGGGTACCGCAGCGGGTAGAGGGTCGGGATGCTGGAGCTCTACCAAGCTGAATGGTGTCCGTTCTCGCACCAGGTGCGCCAGCGCCTGACCGAACTCGGCGAGCCGTTCATCGCCCACCAGGTCCCGGCCGAGCCCGAGGATCGCCAGGAGCTGCGCCGCCTCACCGGGACCGACGAGATCCCCACGTTGGTGCTGGCCGACGGCACCGTGATCAACGAGACCGATCGCATCCTCGAGTATCTCGACGAGCATTGCGCGGACTCGGCCGACGCCGACGCGCATCGAGAGCGCGATCTGCTGGAGGGCGGCTGGTGAGCTAGCGCCCGCGCGCTGATCAGGTGGTGAACACGATCTTGCCCACGATGTCGCCGGCCAGCATCGCCTCGAAGCCGGTTCTTGCGTCGGTCAGGGGCAGGGCCTGATCGATGCTGGGCCGCACGCCCTTCTCGACGCAGAACCGCTGAAGACGCTCGAGCTCTTCTCGGGTGCCCATCGTCGAGCCGACCACCGACAGCTGGAGGAAGAACACTCGTGTCAGCTCGGCGGGCGGGGCGTCGCCGCTGGTGGCACCAGAGACCACGACGGTCCCGCCCGGCTTCAGCGACTTGATCGAGTGCGACCATGTCGCCTCCCCCACGGTCTCCATCACCAGGTCGACGCGCTCTGGCAGGCGGGCGCCGGACTCGAAGGCCTGCTCGGCGCCGAGCTCGAGCGCCTGGGCGCGCTTGCGCTCCGAGCGTGAGGTGACCCAGATCCGGGCTCCGCCCGCGCTGCCCAGCACGGTGAGTGCAGTCGCGACACCGCCGGTCGCGCCCTGGACGAGAACGGTCATCCCCGGCACGACGCGGCCGCGCGTGAACAGCATCCGGTAGGCGGTCAGCCACGCCGTCGGCAGGCACGCGGCCTCGTCGAAGGTCAGCTCTGGTGGCTTGGGGAGGAGGTTGCGTCGTGGCACGGCGACCCGTTCGGCCAGCGCGCCCTGGTGATCCTCGGAGAGCAGCGAGCGCTTCGGATCGAACGTCTCGTCACCGCGCCAGTCGTCGCTGCTGATCACCGCATGGACCAAGACCTCGTGGCCGTCCTCATCGAGGCCGGCCGCATCGCAGCCGAGGATCATCGGCAGCCGCTCACGGCGAAGCCCGACCCCGCGCAGAGACCAGAGGTCGTGATGGTTGAGCGAGGCGGCCTTGACGGTGACCGTCGTCCATCCGTCAGGCGCCTCTGGCTCGGGGCGCTCGCCGACCTCAAGCCCGCGCAGCGGATCCTCTCGGTCGAAATCCGTGGCAAACACCGCGAGCACGGGTCACATCATGCCCGAGCGGCAGCTCGGCTGCTGCGCAGCGGTGCGAGGGCGTCCTCCACGCGGGCGAGCTCCTCGAGCATCGCGTTCGCCGACTGCTCCATCACTTCGTTCGGCTGGAGAACCCCCTCCTCGTCGATGAACTGGGTGAAGAACGGGAGGTTGACCGATTCGCTCACCGGCAGGAGCTTCAGCACCGAGACGACCGGCTTGAGCTGCTGGAGGGCACGGGTCCCGGCGGCGACGCCGCCATAGGAGACGAAGCCGACCGGCTTGTCGCTCCACTCCCAGTGCAGGTAGTCGATCGCGTTCTTCAGCGCCGCCGGGTAGCCATGGTTGTACTCCGGGGTGATGAACACGAAGGCGTCGGCGTGGTCCACCTGTGCGCTCCAATCGCGCGTGTGCTGGTGGGTGTACTGGCGTTGGCGCGGGTGATTGGGCTCGTCGAGCATCGGCAGGTTCAGCTCGGCCAGGTCGACCACCTCGACGTCAAATTCCTCCCGGCGGCGGGCATGGGCGACGAACCATTCCGCCACCGAAAGGCCCGCCCGTCCCGGGCGGGTACTCCCAATCACGATCATCAGCTTGGGCATGTTCAGGTCTCCGGGTGGTGTGGGTAAAGGGCAGGGCGAGTATGTTTGAGGACTCAAATATACCCTGGTTGATCGGGGACAAACCCCGGATGCGCGGCGCCCGAGCGGGCACTCCGGCGGCGCCTCGCCGTGCGCGGAGCGCACCACGCGCACCTCGCCCAGTGGCAGTTCCTCGAGCAATTCCGGCAGAGAGATCCTCAACGCCACGGACAGCGAGGCGCCACAGGTCAAACTTGGTATGCGTCCGACCCTGGTTTAGGGTGGGCTGGTGCCGACCGCCAGCCGATCCCTGCGCCGGTCGCGAACCGTGCGGTGGTCGCTGCCCGGACTGGTCCTGGCGACAGTCGCAGCCCTCGCGTTCGCCGCCGCCGCCGGCTCCCACGCGCGCTCGGCCTCGACCTCCCGGGTGACCGTGATGACCCGGAACCTCTTTCTGGGCACCAACCTGCTGCCACTGGGTACGGACCGGTTCGTGCACTTCTCCTCGGTGACCGTGTTCGGGCTCGAATTCCCGGATGGCGTCGACGAGCGCTATCCGGTGCGCAGCACGTTCATCCCGTACCCGGACAGCAAGATCGCCTCCGAACAGGTCGTGCTCCAGGCCCACGTTGAGGGCCGGGTGCCGCGCGTGGAGGAAGGGCTGGCGCGGACGATCGAATGGCTGCGGGCCGAGGGGTACGCGACGGCGTAACGGCGACCGGCGGCTCGGGCTGGGTGCGCCTACCCCGCCGGCACCGCCACCCGCCGCGCCGCCAACCGGGCCAGCGCCGCGCGGTGCATGTGGGTGCCGCCGAGCAGCGTTGTATCGAGCTGGGCCCGCTTGTACAGCCAGTGGACATCGGCCTCCCAGGTAAACCCGATGCCGCCGTGGGCCTGGATCGCGCTCGCCGTGACCTCGCGTCCGGCGTGGGCGGCCGCGGCCGCGGCGAGCGCGGCGGCCTCCGGAAAGCGCTCCGGATCGGCATCGGCGGCCCAGGCCGCGAAGTACGTGGTCGAGCGGACGCTTTCGGTGTCCAGCAGCATTTGCGCGCAGCGATGCGAGACGGCCTGGAAGGCGCCGACCGGGACGCCGAACTGCTTGCGGTCCTTTACGTACTCGAGCGTCATCTCAAGCGCTCGCTGGCAGATTCCCAGCACCTCGGCGGCGAGCACGGTGCGGATGCGGTCGCCCGCGTCGGCGCCAAGCGCCTCCCCCGAGCCTGCGCTCGCGAGAGCGATGGTGGCGTACCGGCGGGTCGAGTCGATCGAGGTGAACGGCTCGGCCCCGGGCTGCTCGAGCAACTCCGCCTCGGCGCCGCCGAGCAACGCGACCACGTCGGCGCCGGCGGCATCCGCCGCCAGCTCACGCGTGCCGAAGCCGGCGCTGAGATCTCCGGACACCAGTCCGGGGAGCCGCCTGGTCCGCTGGTCCTCGGAGCCTCCCGCCTGCACCGCAGCCGCCACCGCGCTGACCGGAACGAACGGCGTTGCCGCGCAGGCGTAGCCGAGCTCTTCGGCCAGCACCGACAGCTCGATCATGCCCAGACCCTGTCCGCCGTGTTCCTCCGCGACGGCGATCCCGGGCCACCCGAGCTCGATCAGTTCGCGCCACAGGGCCGCGTCGTACTCGCCGCGTTCCGCTGCCTCGCGCACCCTTGACCACGGCGAGCGGCTGGCCAGCAGATCGTGCGCGACGCGCTTGATCTCCTTTTGGTCCTCTGTCAAATCGAAGTCCACAATCGTCTCCTAGGTTCCTAGTGTGCTGTCTGGTTGATTCGTTGGCAGTAGCGGCGGATCGAGTTGAGGATTTGGTCCGCGGTCTTGGTCCAGACGTACGGGCGGGGGTTCTCGTTCCACGTGTCGATCCATTGCCGGATGTCG
>JBPCMW010000134.1:0-36425 GCA_051001875.1 Solirubrobacteraceae bacterium
CTGCGGTGCTGCTGAACCTGGCCCCTGACCACCTCGACCGTCATCCAAGCTACGAGGACTACGTCTAGGCCAAGCTGCGCGTGTTCGCCGACCAGGGCAACGACGACGTCGCGGTGGCCCCCGCCAATCTGGCCGCCGAGGATCTCGGCGGCTGTGCCCGCCGAGTGACCTTCGGCAAACGGCCGGGCAGCGAGCTGTCAGCGCGCGCTGGGTACCTCTGGTGGGACGAGCAGCCCCTGCTGGCCACCGACGAGATCAGCCTCTCGGGCGCCCACAATCTTCAGAACGCGATGGCGGTGGCGGCGGTCTGTCTCGCCCGGGGTCTGGTGCCCGAGGGCGTCGCCTCCGGTCTGCGGACGTTTGCCGGGGTATCGCACCGGCTCGAGCAGACTGCGACCTCGGACGGGGTCGCATTCGTCAACGACTCCAAGGCCACGAACGTGGCCAGTACGATCGTCGCGCTGCGCTCCTTCCCAGGTGGTGTGCACCTGATCGCCTGCGGGCGGGGCAAGCAGCAGGACTTCTCATCGCTCGCACCGGTGGTCGCGGAACGCTGCCGCGCGGTTTACCTGATCGGCGAGGCGGCAAACGAGATCGCCCAGGCCCTGGCCGAAACGCGGGTCGAGCTGCTCGCATGCGGCGACCTCGAGCGGGCAGTGGCGGCAGCCTCCTCACGCGCGGTGGCCGGGGAGGCCGTCCTGCTCTCGCCTGCCTGCGCGAGCTACGACCAGTATCCGAGCTTCGAGGCTCGCGGAGATCACTTTCGCGCGCTCGTGGAGAGCGCCTGATGGCCCGAGCCGCCACGGCGGGTGGGGCCGCGGCCACCCGCGCCACCGTGGCTGATCGCGGCCGCACCAAAGCCCCGACCCGGCGCGTGCCACCGCCGCTCGAGCACCGGATCCTGATGACCGCCGCCCTCTGCCTGCTGGCCTTCGGCGCGGTGATGGTCTACAGCGCGTCCTCACCCCTCGGGGTGCTCGGCGGTCACGGCGGCAGCGGCACGGGCCAATTTCTCCGTTACCTGATCTTTGGGGGGGTCGGTCTCGTGGCCATGTACGCGTTGGAGCGGCGGGGCCTCGAGTTGCTCGACCGCCGGTTGTCCAAGCTTCTGCTGTTCAGTTCGAGCGCTCTGCTGGTGCTGGTGCTGGTGCCCGGCTTCGGCGTGTCGATCCTCGGGGCGCGCCGCTGGTTCGCCGCCGGCCCGATCCAGTTCCAGCCCTCGGAGGTCATGAAGCTCGCGCTGATCCTCTACGTGGCCGGCCACCTGGCCGACCATCCCAGGCGAATGCGGTCGTTCCGGCAGGCGATCGCGCCGATCGCCGTGGTTGTCGGACCCGCCTGCCTGCTGATCGCGGTCGAGCCGGATCTCGGTACCACCCTGGTGGTGGCATTCTCGATCGCCGCCCTGCTGGTCGCCTCCGGAATGCCGATGCGCTATCTCGCCATCCTGGCCGGTATCGCGTTGCTCGTCGGAGCGATGTTCGTCCTCGCCCAGCCCTACCAGCAAGCGCGTCTGACCTCGTTCCTGCACCCCTGGTCGTCCAAGTCGACGGCCGGCTTCCAAGCCGTCCAAGGTCAGATCGCCCTTGGCTCGGGCGGATTGATCGGTGTGGGCCTCGGCCATTCGGTGCAGAAGATCTTCTATCTGCCCGAGGCGCAGACGGACTTCATCCTCGCGGTGATCGGGGAGGAGCTGGGCGTCCTGGGGATCTTCGGCGTCGTCTTCCTCTACGGGATGATCGCCTACGCCGGCCTGCGAACCGCGCGCCGGGCCGCAACCCGGTATGCCAAGCTCCTCGCCACCGGGCTGACCTCACTGATTCTTTGCCAGGGCATCCTCAACATCTTCGTTGTGCTGGGGCTCGCGCCGCTGACCGGCGTGCCGCTCCCGTTCATCTCCTACGCGCCCACGAACCTGTGCGTGATGCTGGCGTCGGTTGGGCTGCTGCTGAACATTTCGCGTCCGGGCGGCCGGAGGCTGAAGATGGTCGACCCCAAGCGCGCCACGCGACCTGGCCCGGCCACCAGTGACGGCGCCACGGATCGTGATCGGCGCCGGCGGGACCGCCGGACACGTCGTGCCGGCGCTGGCGGTCGCTGACGCACTACGCGCCGCGGGGGCGGAGGTGGCCTTCATCGGCGGCGAACGAGCCGAGCTGGAGCTCGTGCCCGCGGCCGGCTACGAGCTTCACCGGCTTCGGGTTCTTCCGCTGCCACGCCGGGCGCCCCTGGCGGCGCTCAGGGCGGTAGCAATCGATGCCGGGGCGCTGCGTCGTGCGCGCCGCATCCTGCGCGAGCTGGAGCCGGACGGGGTTCTCGGAGCGGGCGGATACGTCGCGGGCCCCGTCGGCCTGGCCGGGGTGCTGCGGCGGACCCCGCTCGTCCTGATGGAAGCCGACAGCCATCTCGGTCTGACCAATCGCCTGCTCGCCCCACGGGCTCGCCGCGTGTGCTTGGCGTTTCCGCTCGAAGGCCGCGACAGCGGCAAATACCGGGTCACCGGACGCCCGGTGCCGCCCCCTGCCACCGATCGCGCCGCCGCCCGGGCGCGCTTTGGGATTGGGCCGGAGGAGACGTGCGTGCTCATCTTCGGCGGCTCACTCGGGGCCCGTTCCATCAACGATGCTGCGCTCGACGCGTTCGCGGGCGCGCACTTCCACGTCCTGCACGCCGCCGGTGAGCGGGACATCGACGACCTGCGCTCGCCGGGTCCCAACTACGACCTGCGCGGGTACATCCCCGACTTCGGAGAGGCGCTGCTGGCCAGCGATCTCGTTGTCGCGCGCTCCGGCGGCTCGGTGTTCGAGATCGCCGCTCACGCGAGGCCGGCCGTGCTGGTGCCCTATCCCCACGCCACGGCCGGCCACCAGACTGCGAACGCCCGCTTCATGGAGCGCGCAGGAGCGGCCACCGTGATTCCGGATGCTGAGCTCGACGCCCCCCGGCTCGCGCAGGAGGTGGGAGGGCTGCTGGCCGATCGGAGCCGGCTGGCCGCGATGGGGCGAGCCGCCGCAGCGGTGGCGAGGCCCGACGCGGCGGCAGAGATCGCTGGCGAGGTGCTCGCCGCCGCGGCCGAGCGACGGCGGTAGATCTCGGGCCCCTCGCTGTTCACGCGGGCGATGTCGGTTTCCGGGCCGCCCTGAACGGCTCGAGCAGACTCAGTAGGGACGGCTGGGGTAGTTCGGTCCCAGCCGCTCGTTCGCGTGCGCGGCCATGTCGATCCCGCGGGCGACCCAAAACACGCTGGCCGGGGGGCCGCCACCACAACCGCTGCTGTTTCCGGGCACGTGCGTCCACAGGAATGCGTCGGCGTGCCCGAAGCCGGTCTGCGTGGTGTCCCGAGGACCGAGTGCGCGTCCCGGCGGATTGCAGAGATCCTCGTTGCCGTTCTTGACCTGCCTGATGCCGGCCTTGTTCAGCGCCCGCGCGGTGTAGGAGACAGAGTTGGCATCCGAATAGCCGGCCTCGATGTAAACCACCGTGTGGGGAAGCGCGCCGATGCGGTTGACCTCGTAACGGAGCATCCCTTCCCAGGCGGACAGCGATCCTGACCGGGCCATGCAGGACGAGGACCCGAGCGCATCGAGCTCCAACAGGAAGACCGCGGGATGGTTGCCGGTGCCATCAGCCATCTCATCGATCCTTCGCCTGAACGTCGGCATCGCGGCGGCGATCTCGCCTGAGCTGGCGCATCCACCGAGCGCGGGATGCGCGAAGTACGTCGTGATGATCGGCACGGAGCCCGGATCGGCGGTCAGGTTCTGGCAGAAGATCTTGTTGACCTGGCCGAGGATCGCCCCGGGGCCGCCGCCCCCCGAGTGGGCGCTGAAGCGCTGGGCCTCGGGCTGCGCGGCAATCTTCTCGAGCAACTGCACCTTCGAGCGCACCCCGACAGCGAGGGCCAGGTTCGCGGAACGGCGGTCGACGGCTGCCTGAAGCCGCGGCCACGAAACATCGTCCGAGTAGCTGGTCGGGTCATGGCCCAGCAACGTCGCGATTGCCCCGGCGGCCTCGCCGTGGCGAGGTCCGTCGACAAAGAAGTTCGCTCCCGTTAAGGGATCCGGCCCAGGTGGAGCGGGGAGGGCCAGAGGGTTACTTGGATCGCGCTTGCTCGGGCTCCCCGCGCAGGCCTGCGCCACGTGGGCGCGCCACGCAGGCCGGCTGCGGGCAGCCGCCGAAGGGCCGACGACCGTGGTGGCGACGGCGGCACCGAGGATCAGCAGCAGCGCCGCCCGTCCAAGCGTTCCCCTGAGGATGCGCACATGCATACCATCGGCCGCGGGCGCGCTCTCCATGAGCGGCCATAGCGCTTGCACCGAGCGGATTTGTTCAGGTTCGCGGTTCCGGACGCGCTGCCATCGACCGGTCGGCTAGCCTCGAAGTCGAGCAGAGCCATCGATGTAAGCGAGGTGAACAGGCCATGCTGTTCGGTCAGGAGCACGTCAAACGCTATCGGGAAACCGACGGAGCCGAAGGTCATGAGTGGCAGGGAGTGACCACGCTGATCCTCACGACCACCGGCCGGCGCTCAGGGGAGGCTCGGAGCACGCCGCTGATCTACGGCCAGCACGGGAATGACTATCTGGTGGTCGCGTCCAAGGGCGGGGCGCCGGAGCACCCGAGCTGGTATCTCAACATCCTCCAGCAGCCCGAGGTAACCGTGCAGGTGAAGGGCGATCGCTTCGCCGCCCGCGCGCGGCCAGCCGGATCTGAGGAGAAGCCCGAGCTGTGGCAGCAGATGGCCTCCATCTGGCCGGCCTACAACGACTACCAGGGCAAGACCGACCGGGAGATCCCGGTCGTCGTGCTCGAGCGGTCCTGAGCCACCCGGCTGTGAGTGCTCGCGGTGGCTGACGATTGGTCCTCACGCCGCCTGCACTTCGTCGGTATCGGCGGGGCGGGGATGAGCGGGCTGGCAATCGTGGCTCACGCGCTGGGCGCCGAGGTGAGCGGCTCTGACCGCGCGGAGTCGGACTACTCACGCCGGCTCCGCGAGCACGGAATCGAGCCGCTGATCGGGCATGACCGAGCCAACGTCCCGCCCGGCGCTGAGGTCGTCTACTCGACGGCGGTCTCGCCGGACAATCCCGAGCGGCAGGTCGCCGAGCGGGAACTTCACCGCGCCGACCTGCTGGCCGAGATCGCCGCGCTGCGCCGCTGCGTGGCGGTGACCGGCACCCACGGCAAGACGACGACCTCGGCGATGATCGTCCATGTCCCCACCCGCTGCGGGGTGGATCCGTCCTATGTTGTTGGTGGCGAGTTGCGCCGGACCGGTGTCAACGCGGGGTGGGGCAGCGGAGAGTGGATCGTGATCGAGGCCGACGAATCCGACCGCTCGCTGCTCAAGCTCGATCCGGAGATCGCCGTGCTGACCAATGCCGAGCTCGATCATCACGCGACCTATAACTCGATGCGCGACCTCGAGGACACGTTTCGCACCTTCATGACCCGCGCCGGCGACGGCGCCGTCGTGTGGGACAGGCCGGAGCTGAGGGCGTTATGCCCGGAGGGTGCGCTCACCTACGACGTGCCCAACCCATCGCTCGGGCCTAACGGTTCGCGCTTTGGCTGGGAGGGGTTCGACGTGGCGCTCTCGGTCCCCGGCGCGCACAACGCGGTCAACGCCGCCGGCGCGCTGACCGCGGCGGAGCGGGCCGGAGCCGACCCGGCCGCGGCGGCGGCATCGCTGGCTGATTTCGGCGGCGCCCGCCGGCGGCTCGAGCAGCTGGGAACGACCGTGTCCGGGGCGGCGGTGTACGACGACTACGCGCACCATCCGACCGAGGTCGCCGCGGCGATCGCAGCGGCCCGGACGCTGGAGCCGGCTCGCCTGGTGGCGGTGCTCCAGCCGCACCTGTTCTCGCGGACGCGAGCTCTGGGCCGCGAGTTCGGAGCGGCCCTCGCCCAGGCGGACGTCGGCGCGGTTCTTCCGGTCTATCCCGCGCGGGAGCGCGCCGAGGACTTCCCCGGGGTCGAGGGTCGGCTGATCGCCACGGCTGCGGCAGATGCGGGCGGCGGCCGGCTGATGGCCTGGCTTCCGAGTTTTGACGATGCCCGGCGGTTCCTCTACGGCTCTCTGCGCCGCGGCGACCTGTGCCTGATGATGGGCGCGGGCAACATCGACGCGCTCGGGCGGTCCCTGGTGGCGTAGCGGTTTCGGCGGCCGGGGCGCCGTCTAACCTGCGCTCATGGTCGACGTGCCGCCCGGGGTCCAGCGCGATTACCCACTTGCGCGCCTGACAACGATCCGCACCGGTGGCCCGGCGGAGCTGTTCGCCCGCGCGGGAACCGTGTCCGAGCTCGAGCAGCTGCTCGGCTGGGCCGCGGCCGAGTCAGTCGAGGTAGGGGTAGTCGGATCGGGGTCGAACCTGCTTGTGGCCGATGACGGCGTGCGCGGACTGGTTTTGAAACTGGACAAGGAACTCAGCAAGATCGAACAACACGGGACGCGGATGCTCTGCGGCGGTGGCGCTCGGCTGCCCGCGGTGTCGGCCCGGGCTGCCCAGGCCGGGCTGACGGGCATCGAGTTCGGCGTCAACATCCCCGGCTCGGTCGGGGGGGCGGTCCGGATGAACGCCAATGCCTACGTAGGCGAGCTGGCCCGGGCCCTGGAATGGATTGACGTGACCAGCGGCTCCGGTACACGGCGGCGAACGCCGGCCGAGCTCGGCTTCGCATACCGCAGCTCGAACCTGAGGCCCGGGGAAATCGTCGCCCAGGCCAGCTTCATGCTGGCCGACGCCGAGACCGCAGAGGTCAAGGCCACACTGGCGGAAATGCGCTCACGACGGAAGGCGGCACAGCCAGGGGGAATCAAGACCTTCGGTTCGACGTTCAAGAATCCAGCCGATCCACGCGCCGACGGTGCAACCGCCGGCCAGCTTCTTGAGGCCGCCGGCTGCCGCGGGCTGCGCGTCGGCGGCGCGGGCTTCTCGGACAAGCACGCCAACTTCGTAGAGAACCATGGCGACGCCACGACCGCCGACGTGATCGCGCTGATGGCCGAGGGACGACGTCGCGTGAAAGAGCGCTTTGGAATTGCGCTCGAGCCCGAGGTGCAGTCGCTCGGCCCGGTGCCGATCCCGACCGACTGGAGCTCCTCGTGATCGCCGAGGGCCGGCTGGCCGGCCTCCAGCGCCGGCGGCTGTCGCTGCCGCGCCCGGGCCCGCGTGCGATCGCGATCGTACTGGTCGTCGTCATCCTCCTCGGCGGCGCGTGGCTGTGGGTTCGCGATTCGTCGCTGGTCTCGGTCAACCGCGTCTCCGTCTCAGGACAGAGCGGTCCGGACGCCGCGCAGATTCGCACCGCGCTGATTTCCGCGGCGAGAAACATGACCACGCTGGACGTCCGCATGGACCAGCTGCGAACCGCGGTGGCGCCGTATCCGGTCGTCAAGGACCTGCGGGTCAGCACCCAATTCCCGCATGGCATGCGAATCCGCGTGATCGAGCAGGTCCCGGTCGGGGCGGTGACGGTCGGCGGCCGGACGATCGCCGTCGCCGGGGATGGGACGTTGCTGCATGACGTGAGGGCGTCCTCGTCGCTGCCCGCGATCCCGATGCGAGTGCCGCCAGGGGGGACCCGGATCGCCGAGCCGAATGCCGTGCGGGCCGTCGAGCTGCTGGCCGCGGCCCCCTACGCGATGATCGCCCGCATCAGCCAAGTGAGCACCGACGCCTCCCACGGACTGGTCGCCCTGCTGCGCAATGGTCCGAGCATCTACTTCGGAGACCCGGGACGGCTCGCGGACAAGTGGACCGCGGCGATCGCCCTGCTCACCGATGCCGGATCGGCGGGTGCCGCGGACATCGACGTCACCGACCCCGCGCGTCCGGCGGCCGGCGCGGGTAGCTCGGCAAGCGGGACCGCCGCCTCGCCCACCGGCACGACCGGCGCCACCGGCACGACCGGCGCCACCGGCGCCCCCGGCACGACCGGTGCCACCGGCGCCCCCGGCACGACCGGCGCCACCGGAGGCTAAAGCTCAGCTTGAGGTTTAGGGCACCCTGACACCAACTCTCGCACCAGGATCGAGAGTTCGGCGATCTGCAATGAACGTTGCGAACGGGTGCGCCTCGTTGACTTCAGGCAAGTCAAGGGCATAACGTGCGAAACTCCCGCTAAGAGCGGAGGGGCGGCAAACGCTCAACGCTAACTCAAGGGTCGGACGGTCACTAATGGAAAGCGGCAGCTATCTCGCAGTAATCAAAGTCGTCGGAGTCGGCGGCGGTGGCACCAATGCCGTCAACCGGATGGTTGACGCCGGCCTCCGTGGCGTCGAGTTCATCGCGTCGAACACGGACGCGCAGGCGCTGGCGATGTGTGACGCCGACATCAAGCTGAACATTGGGCACGAGCTGACGAAGGGCCTCGGCGCGGGCGCCAACCCGGACGTGGGCCAGGGTGCCGCGGCGGAGTCGCGTGACGAGATCAAGGAGGCGCTGAAGGGCGCCGACATGGTGTTCGTCACCGCCGGTGAGGGCGGCGGCACCGGCACCGGTGCGGCGCCGGTGATCGCTGACATCGCCAAGAACGAGATCGGCGCCCTCACGGTGGGCGTGGTCACGCGCCCGTTCGCATTCGAGGGCAGCCAGCGCGCGCGTCAGGCCCAGGAGGGAATTCAGCGGCTGCGCGAGAACGTCGACACGCTGATCGTGATCCCGAACGAGAAGCTGCTGGCGATCGTCGAGCGCCGCACGACGATCCTCGACGCCTTCCGTGAGGCCGACAACGTGCTGCGGCAGGGCGTCCAGGGCATCACCGACCTGATCACGATCCCCGGCCTGATCAACCTCGACTTCGCCGACGTCAGGACGATCATGCACGACGCCGGGAGCGCCCTGATGGGCATCGGCAGCGCGACGGGCGAGAACCGCGCGTCCGAAGCGGCCAAGATGGCGATCTCCTCGCCGCTCCTCGAAGAATCGGTAGAGGGAGCCACCGGGATCCTGCTCAACATCACGGGCGGACACAACCTCGGCCTGTTCGAGGTCAACGAGGCGGCCGAGATCGTGCAGAGCGCCGCCGACACCAACTCGAACATCATCTTCGGGGCGGTGATCGACGACTCGCTGGGCGAGGACGTCCGCGTGACCGTGATCGCGACCGGGTTTGATCGGGGTCACGCGAGCCCCAGCACGGCCCGCGAGTCAACCCGCCGGGCGCGCCGGGACCGCGATGTCACGATGGACGACAGCCAGCGTTCCTCGTTGGAGATTCGCGACGACGAGATCGACATCCCGTCCTTCCTCCGGGATCGTTAGGCAGCTGCCCAACAGAGCGCTTCGCCCGAGCACCCCGACCCGGTGTGGGAGATCGGGCGCCTCAGGCGGCGCCGGAGAGACAATTTCGCCTGCGGCGAGGCATCGGTGGGGCGCATGTTTGTCACCTGCGCGGTCAGAACACGTCAATGGACACCGGATGGGTGACGCGTGACGTGTGGACCGCGGATACCGCGGCGTACACGGCAAGCGTCGCGCGGCTCACGTCGATTGTCGCGTTATGACGAACTCCGCGCCCCGAGGAACCACCACCACGTGACCGGACACGTGACCGGACACGCGACCGGACACGCGACCGGACACGCGACCGGACGCAGGCGCACTCGCTCGATGCGCAGTTCGCCGGGATCTCGCCCGGCGAACCCGGACTGCGGCCGCGCGCCGCGGCGAACCTGGACGACGACCCGGACGCCTGCGACCAAAGGGCACCACCCGCCCAGCCTTGTAGCCTGAACGCTAGTGCCTTCTCCGACCGAGACTTCGCTCCGGCAGACCGCGCTACACGAGCGCCATCGCGCAGCCGGCGCAAAGCTGATGCCGTTCGCCGGATGGGAGATGCCGGTGCAGTACGCGGGAATCCGGGAGGAGCATCTGGCCGTTCGGGGTGAGGTCGGGGTGTTCGACGTCTCGCACATGGGCCAGGTCGAGGTTCGGGGCCCGCAGAGCCAGGCATTCCTGCAGCGGGTTCTGTCCAACGATCTCCGCCTGGTGCCCGAGGGGGGAGCGCAGTACAGCGTGATGTGTCGCGAGGATGGCGGCGTGCTCGACGACCTGTTCACCTACCGACTGGGCGAGTGCGTGTTCCTGATCGTCACCAACGCGGCCAACCACGAGGCGGACCTCGAATGGATGCGCTCGCAGGCGGCCGGCTTCGACGTTGACGTGCTCGACAAGGCCTCCGAGTTCGCCATGCTGGCCGTCCAGGGGCCCGGGACGCGTGCGCTCATGGCGCGCCTGGCTGACGGCTCGCTTCCCGCGCGGATGCGCTGCGCGGAACCGTCGGTGGCCGGCGCGGCGGCACTGGTGTGCGGCACCGGATACACGGGTGAGGATGGCTTTGAGCTGCTGCTCGATCCGCCGGATGCTCCCGCCGTCTGGGACGCCCTGATCAGCCTCGGCGCCACGCCGGCCGGCCTCGGTGCGCGGGACACGCTGCGGCTCGAGGTGTGCTTTCCCCTCTACGGCAACGACCTGAGCGTGGAGCGCAATCCGATCGATGGAGGCCTCGGTTGGTGCTGTCGTGAGGAGACCGGGTTCATCGGCGCCGAGACGGTGGCGAGTGCCCGGAGCGCCGGGCCCCGCGAGAAGCTCGCCCCGTTCTCAGTCGAGGGCTCGGGCATCGCCCGTCAGGGCAACCCGGTTCTCGGGGGCGGAGAGGTGACAAGCGGCACGTTTTCGCCGTGCCTCGGCCGGGGAATCGGGATGGCGTACGTTTCCGCTGAGCGTGCCGAGCCGGGTACGCAGATCGAGATCGACGTACGGGGGACGGTCCGCTCCGCCGTGGTCGAGCGCAAGCCTCTGTATCGAAAGGGATCCTGAACCATGGCCGACGCCAGCTATCCGAAAGACCTGCTGTACCACCCCGAGCACGACTGGGCGCGCGTCGAGGGGGATGAGGCGACCTTCGGGATCACCTGGTACGCGCAGGACTCGCTCGGCGAGGTCGTGTTCTTCGACCCGCCCAAGGTCGGCGCGCAGATCAAGAGGGACGTGTCCTACACCGAGGTCGAGTCGGTGAAGGCGGTCTCGGACGTGATCGCCCCCCTGTCGGGCGAGATCATCGAGGTCAACGAGGCGCTCGGTGGCGCCCCGGAGAAGATCAATGAGGACCCCTACGGCGAGGGCTGGCTGGTCAGGGTCAAGCTGTCTGACCGCGCGGAGCTCGATTCGCTGATGGACGCCGACGCTTACCAGGGGTCGCTCGGTTGAGCAGCTACGTATCCGCCACAGATGCCGATCGCGAGGAAATGCTCCGGGAGATCGGCGTGGCGTCGATCGACGAGCTGTTCGCGGACATCCCGCCGGAGCTGCGCCTGCGCCGGGCGCTTGATCTGGGGCCGGGTCTGTCCGAGCAGGAGGTGTTTGCCGAGCTACGTGATCTGGCAGCGCAGAACGTGTCCGCCGACGACGAGATCTCGTTTCTCGGCGCCGGCATGTACGACCACTACGTCCCGGCTCTGGTTGACGCGATCACCCAGCGCTCCGAGTTCCTGACCCCCTATACGCCCTACCAGCCCGAGATCTCCCAGGGCGGTCTGCAGGCGATGTTCGAATACCAGACGGCGATCTCGGAGCTGACCGGACTGCCGATCTCCAACGCGTCCGTATACGAGGGACCGAGCGCGGTCGGCGCCGCCGGGTATGTGGCCAAGCTGGCGAACGCGCGCCGGCGCCTGGTCGTCTCCCGTGGCGTGCATCCTCACTCGCGGGAGACCTTGAGGACCCTGGCCCGCGGCTGGGGGATGGAGGTCGAGGAGGCGCCGCTGCGCGATGGAGCCACCGACCTCCCGCCCCTGCGGAGCGATGTCAGCGCGGTGGTGATCCAGCAGCCAAACTTCCTCGGGGTCGTCGAGGGCCTGCCGGCCCTGTCTGCGGCTGCTCGTGATGCCGGCGCACTGACGATCGCCGCCTGCGATCCGCTTCCGCTGGCCCTGCTCAAATCGCCGGGCGAGTGCGGTGTCGACATCGCGGTGGGGGAGGGCCAGTCGCTCGGTAACCGGCTGGACTTCGGCGGACCGTCGTTTGGCTTCTTCGCCGCCACCGAGGCGCTGACCCGGCGGATGCCCGGTCGCATCGCGGGGGAGACGCGGGACGTCGACGGCAGGCGCGGCTTCGTGCTGACCCTGCAGACCCGCGAGCAGCACATTCGCCGGGAACGCGCGACCTCCAACATCTGCACCGCTCAGGCGCTCAACGCGCTGGCCGGGGTTATCTACCTGAGCTGGCTGGGCCGGGCGGGGATCGTCGATCTCGCCACCCTGATGCTCCAGCGCACCGCGTACGCGGTGGAGCGCCTCCAGGCGGTGGATGGCGTGAGCATCCTGTACGAGCGGCCGGTGGTGCGTGAGTTCGCCGTGCGGCTCGAGATCCCCGTGAGCGCTGCCATCGATGAATGCCGCCGACGTGGCATCAACCCCGGGTATCCGCTTGGGCGTGATTACCCAGAGTACGAGGATTGCCTGCTGATCGCGATCACCGAGCAGCGCAGCCGGGCGCACATCGACCAGCTCGCGGAGGCTCTCCAGGCCGCGACCGTCGCGCACCAGTCCGACCTTCAGCAGGTCGGACGGTGATCCGCGCCGCCGACGACGAGCTGACCATCTTCGAGCGCTCGAAGCCGGGGCGCCGGGCCTTCCGCCCGCCGCAGCTCGACGTTCCCGAACGCCCTCTGGATGAGCTGCTGCCGGCCGCCTTGCGCCGGGATGCGGCCCCACGGCTACCGGAGGTCGCCGAGCCGGAGATCGTGCGTCACTACAACCGCCTGTCGCGGCGGAACTTCGACCTCGACACCGGCTTCTACCCGCTCGGGTCGTGCACGATGAAGCACAATCCCAAGGTCCATGAGCGCATCGCGGCGCTCCCGGGGCACGCCCGCCTGCACCCGCTGCAAGATCCCCGTCACGCTCAGGGCGCGCTTGAGCTGATGTGGCGCCTGCAGGATGCGCTGGGGGAGATAGCCGGGCTGCCGCACGTCTCGCTTCAGCCCTCCGCCGGCTCGCATGGGGAGCTGGCGGGAGTGCTCCTGACCCGGGCGTTCCACGAGGATCGCGGTGAGCACCGTACGAAGGTGCTCACTCCGGACACCGCGCACGGTACGAACCCCGCCACGGTCACGATGGCGGGCTACGACGTGGTCAAGGTCGACACCGACGAGTCCGGCAACGTCGACCTCGACGATCTGCGGGCGAAGGCGACCCCGGACGTCGCCTGTCTGATGCTCACCAACCCCTCCACGGTCGGCCTGTTCGAATCGAACATTCAGGAAATCGCTCAAATCGTCCACGGCATCGGGGCGACGCTGTACTACGACGGCGCCAACCTCAACGCGATCATGGGCATCTGCCGCCCCGGGGACATGGGCTTCGACATCGTGCACTTCAACCTGCACAAGTCGTTCACCCAGCCGCACGGAGGCGGCGGGCCGGGCGCGGGCCCGATCGCCGTCTCAGAGCGGATCGAGGCGTTCCTGCCCCGGCCGCAGGTCATCCGCCGAAGCACCGGCGGGAACGGATCCGGAGCCCCGACCTACGATCTCGATTACGACCGTCCCAAGTCGATTGGGCGGCTGCGCGGTTTTCAGGGCAACTACGGCGTGTTCGTGCGCTCCTACGCCTACATACGCTCGCTCGGGGCCGCCGGGCTTCGGGAGGCGTCCGAGGTTGCGGTCCTCAACGCGAACTATCTGCTCGCCCGGCTGCGACGGGAGGGAGTGCTCGAGTACCTGCCGGCCGCCTACGAGCGAATCTGCATGCACGAGTTCGTGCTGTCGGGCGCCCCGATGAAACGAGAGCTGAAGATCAAGACCCTGGATCTGGCGAAGCGGCTGCTCGATCACGGCGTGCACCCGCCGACCGTGTACTTCCCGCTGATCGTCGACGAGGCGCTGCTGATCGAGCCGACGGAGACCGAGACCAGGGAGACGCTCGATCGCTTCGCCGAGATCTTGGCCGCGACCCTCCGTGAGGCTCGCGAGGATCCGGAGATCGCCCGGAACGCGCCGTACACGACTCCGGTCCGTCGTCTGGACGAGGCCGGCGCCGTCCGTCGGCCGGTCGTACGGCAGGCGCTCGACTCTTAGACGGCTGTGCCGCCAGAACGCCCCGGCAACGTTGGGGCTAATGCTGGCGCTCCTGCGCGCCGATAAGACCGGCAATGTTGCGCAGCTCCGGGGCGACCGCATCGCCCAGCGGACACTTCGAACGCCTGGTATCCCGGATCGCGGTCGAGCCCGAGGAGCGAGAGCTGGCGGGCGTGGTCAGCGGGCTGCTGTGGGCGATCGGTGGCGCCACCCTGTCGTTGTTGATGGTGCTTCCGGGCGTGACCCACGCGCACCCGGTTCCCTTGCTGATCGATGCCGGGGTGGCCTGCGCCTGGGGCGCGATATCACTGCTGCTGATCCCCTGGCCGAGGGCCCCGCAGTGGCTGATCCACGTTTCGATAACCGCCGGATTCGGCGCGATCACGGTCGCGGTCGCCTCCTCAGGCGGCGGAGGGTCGCCGGCATGGCCGTACCTGTATTTCGTCGCGGTGTTCGCTGCCTACTTCTATCCGCGGGCGGTTGCGGCGGTGTACGTCGCTGGATGCATCGCCATCCACGCGCTGCCGTTACTCTACGACCCGCGCGCGCTGCACAACTCATTCGGCGCTCAGCTGCTCATCGGAGCGGCGTCGTACGTGGTGCTGGGGGGCGCGATCGCCGCCGGCAAACTATTGACGCTCGGCCTGCGCACTCGCGCCGAGCAGCTGGCGGCCGAGCAGGGATCGCTGCGCCGCGTGGCCACCGCCGTGGTCGGGGGCGAGTCGGCTGAGCGCATCTATGAGCTCGTTGCGGTCGAAGCGGCGGCGCTGCTGGGTGCTGGAGCCGCCGGCATCCTGCGGCTCGATGCCCCCGACCGGGCCACGGTGATGGGCTCGTGGGCCGACCACGAAGGCGGCCGCTACGAGCCCGGCACATCGATTCCGGTACGACCGGGCACCGACGTGGCGCGGGCTCTGGAGACGAACCTGGCGGTCCGGATCGAGGATCACGAGCTCGACTCCCCCGTGGGTCGGCTGGGGTACAACTCGAGCATCGTCGCCCCGATCCGCGTCGACGGGCGCAACTGGGGGGCGCTGGCGATCACCGTGGCCAGACCGGCGCGTCTTACCCGGGACCACGAGGATCGGCTCAAGGAATTCGGCGATCTGGTGGCCACCGCGATCACCAACCTCGAGGACCGAGCGAAGCTGGCCACACAGGCCTCGACCGACCCGCTCACCGGCGTCGCCAACCACCGCACGCTGTATCAGCGTCTCGGGGTCGAACTGGCTCGCGCCAAGCGCCACGCCATGCCACTGTCGGTCGCGGTGATCGATATCGACCACTTCAAGCAGCTCAACGATGTCGGCGGTCACGAGACCGGGGACGAGCTGCTCGTGTCGGTCGCCAGGTGCCTGACCCGGCTGGCCCGGGCCGAGGACACGATCGGACGAGTTGGCGGCGACGAGTTCGCCTGGATCTTCCCCGAGACATCTCGCGAAGGCGCGATGGTGGCGGTCGAGCGGGCGCGCCGGCTGATCGCGGCAACGGTGCGCGAGCCCTACCGGGTGACGTTGTCGGCGGGCATCTGCGACATCCAGGTCACCGACGATCCGGCGGAGCTGATCCGGCTGGCCGACGGGGCTCTCTACTGGAGCAAGGCCCACGGTCGCAATCAGTGCTGGATCTACGACCCCGCGGTGGTGGCCGAGCTCTCCGCCCAGGAGCGTGCTGAACGGCTGGAACGCTCGCAGGCGCTGCTGGGACTCCGCGCGCTGGCCCGGGCGATCGACGCCAAGGATCCCGCCACGCGTGAGCATTCCGACCGCGTCGCGACACTGGCGGGGCGCCTGGCTCAAACCGCGGGCTGGTCCGACCACGCCGCGCAGCTGCTGAGAGAGGCAGCGCTCGTTCATGACGTCGGCAAGATCGGAGTCCCCGACGCGACGCTGTGCAAGACCGAGAGGCTGACCGAGGAGGAATGGACGCAGATCAGGGGTCACGCGGAGCTGTCCGCGCGAATCGTGGAAGGGGTGCTGGCGCCCGAGCAGGTGGAGTGGATCCGCACCCATCACGAACGGCCTGACGGCACCGGGTATCCCCGGGCCCTGCGCGGAGCTCGGATTCCCGCGGGCGGAGCACTGCTGGCGATGGCCGACGCCTGGGACGTGATGACCGTCAGCCGTCCCTACAGCTCCCCCAAGAGCAGTGAAGAGGCGCTGGCGGAGAGCATCGCCCTGATCGATGTCCAGTTCACCCGGACGGCGGTAGACGCCCTGGCCGTCCTGCAGGCCAGAGGCGAGCTCATGCCTGTACTCCCGCCGCCGGAGGTCCTGGTTGCGCGGGCGGCGAGCTGAGCCGCCGGCCCCGGCGGTTGGGACATACTGAGGCGGTGGAGCCGCAGATCGCCGCTGACGCCGCCGAGATCGCCGCGCACGCGGAGCGCGAGCTCGAGGCGCTGGTGGCCATCTCCTCGCCCTCAGGGGATCTCGACGGCGCCGAAGAGGCGGTCGCGCTGTGTGGTGCGCTGTTGCCGCCTCAGGCCCAGACCGAACGTGTGCCGTGCTCGACGCCCGGCAACGCTCCTGACCTGATCGCCCGGATCCGCGGGAGCGGGGCAGGGCGGATGCTGCTGGTCGGTCATCTGGACACCGTCATCGCCCACCATGCCCATCACCCGTTGCGCCGGGACGGTGATCGCCTCTACGGCCCGGGAACGGTCGACATGAAGGGGGGCGTCGTGCTGGCCCTGGGCGTCGCGCGCGCCCTCAGCGCGCGGCCGGAGTCCTTCGAAGAGCTCTCCCTCCTGTTCGTAACCGACGAGGAATGGCGAACGATCGAGTTCGCTCACGGGCCGCGGTTCGCGGGGTACCACGCCTGCCTGTGCTTCGAGGCCGGCGAGCGCACCCCCGAGGGGGAGGAGGGGGTGGTGGTGCGGCGCAAAGCCGCCGGAACCTTGCGGGTCAGCGCCACAGGCCGTGCGTCGCATTCCGGCAGCGCGCCAGACCATGGACGCAACGCCCTGCTGGCGCTCGCACAGGCGGCGCTGCAGATCGCCGCTCATCACGACCCCCACGGTCCAGAGCGGATGAGCGTGGTCCCGACCGTGGTGCGCTCCGGCGAGGCGTTCAACGTCGTCCCGGCCGCGGGGGAGCTGCTGTGCGACATGCGAGCGGACGGACTGGACGCGTTCGAGGCGGTGCTGGCGTCGGTGCCACGGGAAATCGCCGGGGTCAGCCTTCATGCGACGCTCGAGCGCCGCTGGCCGGGCATGGACGCCCGGGCGGCCACCTCAGAGCTGCTGACCGCGGCAGGCTCAAGGCTCGGGCGCCCGATCGCGGGCGCCAGCCGCGGTGGGGCAAGCGACGCGAGCCATTTCGCGGGCGGCATCGAGTGGACGGTCGACGGACTCGGGCCTCGCGGCGGGGGCGCGCACAGTCCCGGGGAGTTCGTCCTCACCGCCTCACTTCAGCAGCGGGCAGAGGTGGCGCTGGCGGTGGCCGGCGAGGTGCTCGCCCGCGTGAGCTGAGCCCGCTCGAGCGGCGTGCCATCCTTGGAGAATGAGCGCCACTCTCCCCCAACGCAGAGGCCGGGCCCCGCGCGAGGGAATCCAGCTGCTGGCCGCGATCGTCGCCCTGATGTGGATCGTCGAGGTGATCAACTCGCTGGATTCCGGCGGCCTGGACGCCGACGGCATCCACCCGCACGACTTCGCGCGGCTGTGGGGTATCTTCACCGCTCCGTTTCTCCACGTCAGCTTCGCCCACCTGATCTCGAACACGATTCCGCTCGTGTTCATGGGCGTGATCATCGCGCTGCGAGGTGCCGCGCGCGTGGCGATCGTGACCCTGGTGGTGATCGTCATCGGTGGTCTTGGGACGTGGCTGATCGCTCCGGCAGGCTCGACCACCGTCGGCGCCAGCGGAGTCGTGTTCGGCTATGCGGCCTACCTGTTGACGCGCGGGGTGTTCAACCGCAGCGTCCTGGAGCTGCTCACCGGCGCGGTGGTCGGCGTGGTGTGGGGCGGCGCGCTGATCTCGAGCCTCGTGCCGCACTACGGGATCTCCTGGCAGGGCCATCTGTGCGGCGCGATCGGCGGGGTGGTGGCCGCCTGGCTGCTCGCCGTCCGCGGCGCCCCCGGCGACCGGCGCCGGCGCCCGGCCGGCACGGCTGCCGGGGGGCTGGCCAAGTAGCCTGCCCGCCGACATGCGGATCTTCTCCGGCATCCAGCCGACCGGTCGCAAGCACCTCGGCAACTACATCGGCGCCATCACCCAGTACGTGGCCGGCCAGGATCGCGGCGAGGCGATCTACTGCGTCGTGGACCTCCACGCGATCACCGTCGCCTACGAGCCGCCGGCACTGCGGGAGTCGGTGTACGACACCGCGGCCACGCTGCTCGCGGCGGGACTCGATCCCGCCCGGTGCATCTTCTTTCGCCAGAGCGATGTCCCGGAGCACACCGAGCTGACCTGGCTGCTCTCGAGCGTCACCTCGTTCGGCGACCTCAACCGGATGCATCAGTTCAAGGAGAAGTCGGGCGCGCAGCGGGAGCTCGTCTCGGCCAGCCTCTTCACCTACCCGGCGCTGATGGCGGCCGACGTGCTCGCCTACCGTGCCGACGACGTGCCAGTAGGTGAGGACCAGCGCCAGCACGTCGAGTTGATGCGCGATGTCGCAGAGCGCTTCAACGCCCGCTTCGGCGAGACGCTGGTCGTGCCGGAGGCGCGGATCCCACGGGTGGGCGCGCGGATCATGGATCTGCAGGCCCCGGAGCGCAAGATGTCGACGACGGGCGGGACCGCGCAGGGCACCGTACTCGTGCTTGACGAGCCCGCGGCGATTGTGAAGAAGCTCCGCTCGGCGGTCACCGACTCGGGCTCGGAGGTCGTGCGCGGTCACGACAAGGCCGGGGTCGGCAACCTGATCGAAATCCTCGCTTCGGTGCGCGGCGTCGGCCCCGAGCAGGTCGAACGGGAGTTCGCGGGATCCGGCTACGGCGCGTTCAAGCAGGCGGTGGCCGACGCCGTGGTCGGCTATCTCACCCCCGTCCGCGAGCGCTACAACGCGATCAGGGCCGACGAGGCGGGGCTGGAGCGGACTCTCGCCGAGGGGGCGGACAAGGCCCGCGCGATCGCCTCGGGAACGCTCGTCGAGGTTCGCCGGGCCATGGGGGTTGGGCCAGTCCGACCGCGGCGCTAAGTTCTCACCCGTGCGTCTGATCGACCTCGAGCTCGACCTCGACGTGTTCGCCGGGCCCTTCGACCTGCTGCTGACGCTGATTCTGCGCGAGGAGATCGATCTGCTCGAGGTCGACCTGGCCGAGATCGTCATCTCCTACATCGATCACCTCGACCGGCGCGGCGAGCTTGATCTGGAGTCGGCCACCGAGTTTCTGGTGCTGATCGCCGCGCTCCTGGAGCTCAAATCGCGCCTGATGCTGCCCGGCGAGGAACCTGAGCTGCTCGACCTGGATCAAGGCGAAGCCGCCGAGGAGCTGCTGGCGCGGCTGTTGGACGCCCACCGATATCGCGGCGCGGCGAACCATCTCCAGGCCCAGCTCGCGGCGCAGGCAGGCTTCCGCTTCCGCTCGGCCCCGTTGCCGCCGTCGCTTCGCCGAGCGTCCCTGCAGGACGCCACCGCGGTCTATGACCCGGGCCGGCTCGCCGCCGCGATCGGCGAGCTGCTGGTCGCCCCGCCGCCCGTGGACATCCGCCACATGACGATCCCCAAGATCACGGTGGCCGAGCGGCTGGCTCATCTGCGCTCGATGCTGCGCCGCGGAAGCTTCACGTTCGACGACGCGGTGGCCTCCGCGGACCGGGTCACGGTCGCGGTCACCCTGTTCGCACTGCTCGAGCTCTACAAGCAGGGCGAGGCGAGCTGGAGCCAGCCCGAGCCGTTCGGCGAGATCACCGTGACCCCGCCGGGTCTCGCGCAGGGCGCCGCGGGGCGGGCTGCTCCGGGGCGGAGCGCCACGGAGCGCGTCGCGACGGAGCGCTCAGCATGAGTCTCGGGTTACAGTCGACGCTCGAGGCACTGCTGTTCCTGTCCGCGGATCCGGCGGATCCGGCGGAACTGGCCGACGCCACCGGGGCGGAGCTGCACGAGGTGGTCACCGCCCTCGAGCAGCTGCGCGAGCAGCTCGACTTCGAGCGGCGCGGGCTGGTGCTTCGCCAGCTCGCCGGGGGTTGGGTGCTCTCGACCCATGCTGACGCCGAGCCGGCCGCGCGGCGCCTGCTCGCCCGCCCGCGAACGCCGCCGCTGACCCCCGCCCAGGCGGAGACGCTCGCGATCATCGCCTACCTCCAGCCCGTCTCACGGCCCGAGATCGCCCGGATCCGCGGGGTCAACGCGGAATCGGCTGCGGCCACCCTGCTTGAACGGGGGGTCATCGAAGAGAGCGGACGCTCCCAGTTCGGCGCCGTGCTCTATCGCACCACCGACCTGTTCCTCCGGCTGTTCGGGCTGAGCTCGCTCGACGAGCTGCCGCAGCTCGGCGAGTTCGACCCGACGCCGGAGCTCGAGCAGGAGCTGCGCGAGCGGCTGCTGCAAGCGGGCGAGGCCCGCGCCGGAACCACCTGAGCGAGGTGCGTCTCAGCGCCGCAGGCCGGCGAGCGCGATAGCCCCGAGCACGACCCCGCCGAGCGCGGTGGCGGACACGAGTACGCGGCCGGCGAGCGGGAGCGAGTCTCCGGCGGCGACGGTTGCCGCGAGGTCGGCGCCGTCGGCGAGGACAGCGGCCGCGAGCCACAGTGCGAGCGCTGCGTCGTCGCACGCCAGCGCGCCGGCGCCGAGCACAAGATCCCGGGCCCCGACCGCCTGTGCCAGCACCTTCGGCCCGGGCCGTGCGGCGTCGCGCCCGATCCACGGAGCGGTGAGCAGCTCCGGACGGGCGAGCAGGCCAACGCCGAACAGCACGCGGGCGGCAGCCGTCGAGCGCGCCAGCAGTCGAGGACTCATGCGGGAGATCATATGGCGCGGGCGGCCAACTGGCCACACGCCGCGTCGATGTCGCGGCCCCTGGTCAGACGCACCGTGGCGGCGATGCCACGACGGTCGAGCTCGGCCAGGAACGCGTCGATCGCCTTCCGGGTGGAACCCTCGTAGGGGGAGCCGGTCGGGTTGTAGGGGATCAGGTTGACCTTGAACGCCCGCGGGTCGAGCACGTCGGCGAGCTGCGCGGCCTGGGCATGGGAGTCGTTCACCCCGGCCAGCATCACGTACTCCACGAACACCATCCGGTGCTTGCGCTCGTAATGCGCCTCGCAGGCTCGCAACACGTCGCTGAGCGGGTAGCGATCGTTGACGGGCATCAGCTCAGAACGCAGCGCCTCATCGGCCGCGTGCAGCGACAGCGCCAGTCGAATCGGCATCGGATCCTCGGTCAGCCGCTCGATGCCCGGGATCCACCCGACCGTCGAGATCGCGGTCCGGCGATGGGTGATTCCCAGTTCCGGCAGGCGCCGGCACGCCTCGAGCACGCTGTCGAGGTTCATCATCGGCTCGCCCATCCCCATGAACACGGCATGGTCGACCGGTCCGATCCGGCGGAAGTGAAGGGCCTGATCGAGGATCTCCGACGCTGTCAGGTTGCGTCCGAAGGCCATCCGGCCGGTGGCGCAGAAGCTGCAGGTCAGCGGGCATCCCGACTGCGAGGACAGGCACAGGGATCGGCGCCCGTCGCGGTAGCTCATCAGCACGGCCTCGACCGGACGTCCGTCCCCGGTGCGCAGCAGCGCCTTGACGGTCCCGTCGCGGGCGTGGGCCTGATCCTCGACCGCGAGGGTCGAGTACGGAAGCGACCCCTGCAGCTCGGTCCGCAGCCGCAATGGCAGATCGGTCATGGCATCGAACCCGGGTGCGCCCTGCGCAGTCCATCTCCAGACCTGGCGTGCCCGGTAGGGAGGTTCACCCAGTTCGACCAGCTTGTCCGTGAGCAGATTCAGATCCACGTGACTATGGTGGCAGGGTCGTGCGCCTGGCCAAGTACCTAGCCTCAGGCGGCGTCGCCTCGCGGCGAATCGCCGAGGAGATCGTCCGTGCCGGGCGGGTCAGCGTCGCGGGCGAGACGGTCCTCGATCCCGCCCGGGACGTGGGCCCCGGGTCCGCGGTCGCGGTGGACGGGAAGCCGGTGGACACGATCCCCGAGCGCGTGGTCTACGCGGTCAACAAGCCCCCCGGCGTGGTCTCGACCGCGCGGGACCCGCAGCGCCGGCCGACGATCGTATCGCTGGTGCCGATGGAGTTACGGCTGTATCCGGTCGGTCGCCTCGACATCGATAGCAGCGGTTTGATCCTGATGACCAACGACGGAGAGCTCGCCTACCGCCTGACCCATCCAAAGTTCGAGGTCAACAAGACCTACCGGGTCGTGCTGGCCCGGCCACCGGTCCGGGACAAGGCGTTGCGATCGCTGCGCGCCGGGGTGCAGCTGGAGGACGGTCTCACCGCCCCGGCCCGGGTGCGCCGCCTGGCCGCAGACACGATCGAGATCACGATCCACGAAGGCCGCAACCGTCAGGTCAAGCGGATGTGCGAGCACGTCGGCTACCGGGTCAGGCACCTCGAGCGCGTGCAGTTCGGGCCGCTGGCGCTGGGCGACCTGCAGCCGGGCGCATTTCGCCGGCTCGCGGAGCCTGAGCTGCATGCGCTCCAGGAGGCCGGCACTGGGGGCCCGATCCGGCGTTCTTAACCAGATTCCAACCCGGGCACGCACGAGGACCAACCCTCGGTGGGCAGTATCTCTGAGTGATGCGACAGGACTCGACACAGTCCGACGGGTCCGTCGCGCTCACGTCGAGCGCTGTCGGCGCGGTTCCAGGCGTTCCCGTCCAAGGCGGCGCGGTGCTTCCGCGCCTGCGGTGGGTCGGTGGCCGCCTCAGCGTCCCGCGGTTCCAGGTCGCGTTCGGACCCCGCTCCGGCCAGGCTGCGCTGGGCTTCCTGGTGCTCGCCGCATTCGCCGTGGTCGTGTTCTCGACCGCGCATCCGACTTCGCTCGTGCCCCGGAGCAATACCGGCTTCCCAGCCTGGGAGGCAGGCCCGCTGCACGATCTGTTCGGTCACGTGACCGGCAGTTACCGGACCTTGCAGCTTGGCTTCAGCGCGGTGCTGGTGGCGATGGCGGCCGCCTACGCAATCGCCGTGATTTCCGTGCGGACGATGTCGATGCGGACGATCGTGGTCTGCGTGGTCGCGCTTCATGTGATTCTGCTGATGAGCGCCCCGCTGCAGCTGACCGACATTTTCAATTACCTGGGCTACGCCCGGCTGGGCGCGCTCCACCACCTCAACCCCTACGTCCACGGGATCGCCGCCGAGACCAACGACCCGGTCTACGTCCTCACCACCTGGCATCACCTGCGCAGCCCATACGGCTACCTGTTCAGTGCCCTGAGCTATCCAATCGCCCTGCTGCCGATCCCGGTGGCCTACTGGGTCCTCAAGGTCCTGGCCGTGACGATGAGCCTGGCTTTCATCGCGCTGGTTTGGAAATGCGCGAAGCTGCTCGGACGGGACCCGCGCTTCGCCGTGCTGTTCGTGGCCGCCAACCCGATCTACCTGATGTACGCGGTGGCTGGGTTCCACAACGACTTCTTCATGCTGGTGCCCTCGACGGCCGCCATCGCGCTGCTGCTCTCGCACCGGGACCGCTCCGCGGGAGCCGCGCTGATGGTCGCCGTGGCGGTCAAGTTCACCGCTGTGCTGCTGCTCCCGTTTCTGCTGCTCGCGGCCGTGCCGCCGAAGCGGCGGCGAAGCGTGCTGGTCGGTGCTGGGCTGGCCACGGTTCCGCTCGCGGCGATCAGCGTGGCCCTGTTCGGCTGGAACCTGCCCAACCTGCAGGATCAGAGCACGCTGCTGACCGACTTCAGCATTCCGAACCTGGTCGGCTGGGCGATCGGGATCGGCGGAGGCGCGCCTGTGCTGCTGCGCGTGGCCAACGTCGCCGTAGTGTTGACGGTGGCGCTGTTGTTGCGACGCCGGCGGGACTGGTTGGCCGGGGCCGGATGGTCGACGCTGGCCCTGATCGCCAGTTTGGCCTGGCTCGTGCCGTGGTACCTCATCTGGCTGCTGCCGCTGGCCGCGCTGGCCTCGAGCGTCCGTCTGCGTCGCGCGACGCTGGCCATGACGGTGTTCCTGGTATTCGCGTTCATGCCCGCCACCGGGATCTTCTTGCGCTCGCAAGGGATCGACCTGATGAGCAGCTCCGTCGGTCAGGCGTCGACGTCACTTCAGCATAAGCTTGCCCAGTAGTCAGGTGGCAACCGAGTCCGGGCGACTGTTAGCGTCAGGTTCGATGCGCGTCGAACTTGCGATTGATGGGCCGACCGCGGTTGCACCCGGTCCTCCACGCCGCCGGCGTTGGCGGCTCGATCGCTTTGACCTGGCGCTGCTGACCGTATTCGCCGGGGTGTCCCTATGGGTGCTCGCGCTGGATGCGTGGCAGGTCGTCGGGCACGGCCGCGTCTGGACGGGCACCGACGGCGTCTACATCGTCGATCAGCTGCAGTACCTGGCCTGGATTCGCGACGCGTCGCGGCACCTGTTCGCTTCGAACCTGTTCGTCCTGCGGCCCACCCCGGCCGACTATTTCCAGCCTGCCGTGGCGGTGTCCGGTGGGCTGTCCGCACTCGGTGTGGTGCCGTGGCTGGCGCTGCTGCTGTGGAAGCCGGTCGCGGTGGGTGGGTGCTTCTTCGCCGTCCGTGCCTACGTGCGAAATAGCATGACCGGCCTGTGGTCACGCCGGGCCGGGCTGATCCTGGCGCTGTTCTTCGCCTCGTTCACCGTCCTCTATGGCAAGCTCACCGTGCTGGGCGATCTGTTTCCGGCGTTCCTTTCCTGGGGTTACACCTTTGCGCTGCTGGCGATCGCGGCCATCGTCGCCGCGATCGTCGCCTACGGCAAGGCCCGGGATCGGCAGCGGCTCAGCTACGCCCCGGCGCTCCTCGGAGCGTTCGCCAGCCTGCTGCATCCGTGGCAAGCAGAAATGATGATCCTGATCCTGATCGGTGCCGAGCTGGCGCTGTGGCGCCGACGGGGACGGCCGGCCCTGGCCCTGCCGGTCGTGACGCTGATCGGGACGGGGCTCCCGCTGCTCTACTACCTGGTGCTCGGGCGCCTCGATCTCTCCTGGCAGCTGGCGCGCCAAGCCAGCAAGCATTCGTTCTCGATCTGGCCGATCCTGATCTACATCGCGCCGCTGCTGCTGCCGGCGCTGTTTGCCTACCGGCGGCCGATCCGTGGCTTCCTCGATGCCGCGACGCGCTCGTGGCCGATCGCCTCGTTCGTCGTCTTCGTGCTCTCCGCGACGGCGGCCGGCGCGAGCCCGCTGCACGCGTTCGAAGGCATCACGATCCCGCTCGCCGTGCTGGCCGTGCAAGGCGTTCAGACAGAACCCTTCATGAGCATCGTGCGCCGGCTGCGGACGGCGCGCCTGCGTGGGCGAGTGCGGCGGCGGACGAGCGCCTGGGCGATCGTGGCCCTGGCGATCGTCCCCGGGGCAATCTGGCAGCTGAATCTCGCCCGCCAGCTTGCCCTACCCACCCGCGACAACGCCAACTTCATCGACCGGGACGAGCGCAGCGCGCTCGACTACCTGGCCGATCAAAAGGAACCGGGCGGGGTGCTGACGCGCAGCTATCTGGGGGCGCTCGTGCCCTCCCGGACCGGGCGGCACACGCTGGTCGGCGACTGCCTGTGGTCCGAGCCGCAGTGCCTGAAGCGGGGAGACGTGGCCAAGCGGCTGTTCGCGGGAACGCTCGGCCCCCGTAACGCCAAACTGTTCGTGCGCCGCTCCGGAGCGCGGTTCCTGCTCGCGGACTGCAAGACCCAGGTAGATCTCCGCCAGGTGCTGGGATCGATGGTGGTCGGGGTCAAGCAGTTCGGCTGCGCCAGCGTCATCGAGGTCGACGCACCAGGCCCTCCGACCGGTCCTCTGGCAGACTTACGCGCCGATGCGGTTGTTCGCGCTCCGAGGGGCCAATAGCGTCGAGCGCAACGAGGCCGACGCGATCCTCGCGAGTACCGACGCGATGATGCGCGAGCTGATGGAACGCAACCAGCTCGCCGCCGAGGCCATGGTCAGCTGCATCTTCACCTGTACCGATGACCTCGACGCGGAGTTCCCGGCCGTCGCCGCACGCCGGCTCGGGCTGGACCGCGTGCCGCTGTTGTGCGCGCGGGAGGTGCCGGTGCCCGGTTCGATGCCGCGGGTGATCCGCGTACTCGTACACTACTACGCCGACGCGGATCACGAGCCACGGCACGTGTACCTGGGCGAGACGCGGGCGCTGCGCTCAGATCTCGAGTCGGCACAATAGGGCCCTCGTGCCGATCGAGTTCGCTCAGCGGATCAACCGGATCCCGGTTTACCCGGTGGCCTCTGGCTACGACCTCGGGGCCGAGGTGGCGATGCTGGCCTCCAACGAGTCGTGCTTCGGGCCGTTACCCGCGGTCGTGGATGCCGCGGCCGGCGTGCTCGCCGGTACCCACCGCTACCCGGACCCCGGCTACGCGCCGCTGCGCCGGGCGCTGTCGGAGCGCTACGGCGTGCCGCAGGAGCGGATCGCGGTGGGCAACGGGTCGTGCGACATCCTGCTGGCCGCCGGCGAGGCCCTGCTGGAGCCGGGGGCCGAGGTCGTCTACGCGTGGCCGGCGTTCAGCGTCTATCCGCACCTCGCCGCCGCCTCGGGCGCGCGCGCGATCGAGGTCCCGCTGGACGGCGACGAGCGCCACGACCTTGACGCGATTGCCCGGGAGATCACCGTCACCACACGGCTGGTCCTGATCTGCAACCCCAACAACCCCACCTCGACCGCCTGGGGGCTCGATGCCATCGAGGCGTTCCTCCAGCGGGTACCCAGCCACGTCTGCGTGATTCTCGATGAGGCCTACTGCGAGTTCGCACTCAGCCTCGGCGACACCTACGCCTCGATCGACCTGCTGCGGCGTCATCCCAATTTGGTGCTGCTGCGCACCTTCTCGAAGGTCTACGGTCTGGCCGGACTGCGGGTCGGCTACGCGCTGTGCGGCTCGCCGGACTTCCGGGTTGCCGTCGATCAGGTCCGCCAGCCGTTCTACCTGAACGCTGCCGCGCAGGCCGCCGCGGTCGAAGCGCTGCGCCATCAGGACGAGGTGGAGCGTCGCGTGGGGTTCACGATCGCCGCACGGCTCGAGCTTGAGCGCGGCGTTCGCGCCCTCGGCCTGTGGGCGGCGGAGTCCGACGCGAACTTCATCTGGCTGCGGCTGGGAGCGGAAATCGACGAGGCCGCGGTCCTCGGCGGACTGCGTGAGCGCGGCGTGCTCGTCCGGGCCGGGGGCTCGCTGGGCCGGCCGGGAGCGCTGCGCGTGACGGTGGGCACCGACCCGGAGAACGCTCGGTTCCTTGCGGGGCTGCAAGCGCTGTGCCACAATCCGGCCAGCGCATGAGCCACGCCAGCGACATCCACGGACGTTCCCTCGCCGGCTGCTCCTGCACGTCTTTGTATTCCTGGCGATTTATCTGGGCGCTCGGCCTCCGTTGGCCCGACGGGTCCAGCGGACACGACCGAAGCCCGCACAGGCTGCGGGCACGCGTTGAGGCTGAGTGCCGGATCGCTGGGTCGCTGCGCGGCCCGACCCTCCGCGGCGGCGGGGGCGACCCCTCGCTCGGCGAGGACCTTCCGTAGAGTCTTTAGGAGCTGAAAGGAACAGTGGGATGACGATCATCAGGAGACCGACAGCGCAGGTGCTGGAGATCGCGGGCCGGAAGCTCGGCGGTGAGCACTTCGCGCTGATCGCGGGGCCGTGCACCGTCGAGTCACGCGAACAGACGCTGGACAGCGCACGGGCGGTGCGGGACGCTGGCGCGACGATGTTCCGCGGCGGCGCCTACAAGCCGCGCACCTCGCCGTACGCCTTCCAGGGGCTCGGACAGGAGGGGCTCCGGCTGCTCGCGGAGGCAAAGGACCAGACGGGGCTGCCGATCGTCACCGAGTGCATGGATCTTCGTGACCTCGATGACGTGCTCGAGGTCGCCGACGTGGTTCAGATCGGCGCCCGCAACATGCAGAACTACGCATTGCTCACCGAGGTCGGCCGTTCCGGGAGGCCGGTGCTGATCAAGCGCGGACTCTCCAGCACGATCGAGGAGCTGCTGCACGCGGCCGAGTACGTGCTCAAGGAGGGCAACGAGGCGGTGATCCTGTGCGAGCGCGGAATTCGCACGTTCGAGACCGCGTACCGCTTCACGCTCGACCTCGCAGCCGTGGCGGTCCTCAAGGAGCGGACGCATCTGCCGGTGATCGTCGATCCGAGCCACGCCGCCGGTCGCCGTGCGCTCGTCGGGCCGCTGTCGCTCGCGGCCGCCGCCGTCGGTGCCGACGGGATCATCGTCGAGGTCCATCCCGAGCCGGACGAGGCGATCTGCGACGGGCCTCAATCGCTGCCGACCGCCGGGTTCAGCGATTACGTCGAGCGCCTGAGCGCTGTCGCTGCGCTGGGCGGCAAGGTCCTCTCCTGCTCCGAGCACATCCCGGTGGCGGTCGGCTGACATGTCCACCGCCCTGCCCAGGCGCCAGGAGGCGGTCCGCGACCAGCGGATCGAACGGCTGGAGCCGCTGATCGCTCCCCAGGACCTGCTGGGCGAATTGCGGCTCACCGACGAGCGAGTCGACGTCGTGCTGCGCGGACGCGAGCAGATTCACGCCATCCTCGACGGCGAGGATGATCGGCTGCTAGTCGTCGTCGGCCCCTGCAGCGTCCACGATGTGCAGGCCACGCTTGAGTACGCACAGCGCTTGTCCGAGCAGGCCCAGCGCCTGCAGGACGATCTGTGTGTCGCGATGCGCGTGTACTTCGAGAAGCCACGTACGACCACGGGCTGGAAGGGCCTGATCAACGATCCTCACCTCGACGGGTCAGGCGACGTCAACACCGGTCTGCGGATGGCGCGCAGCCTGCTGCTTGATGTCCTCGCGCTCGGCCTACCCGTGGGCTGCGAGTTTCTCGATCCGATCACCCCCCAGTACATTTCCGATGCCGTCAGCTGGGGTGCGATCGGTGCCCGCACCGCGGAGAGCCAGATCCACCGCCAGCTCGGCTCCGGTCTGTCGATGCCGGTCGGGTTCAAAAACCGCACCGACGGCAACGTCCAGGTCGCCGTCGACGCGGTCCGGGCCGCCGCCGTTCGCCATGCCTTCGCCGGAATCGCGATGGACGGACACTCAGCGATCATGCACACCCGCGGCAACCGTGACTGCCATGTGATCCTCCGCGGCGGGAACTCCGCGCCCAACTACAGCTCGGAGGACGTGGAGGCGGCGCTAGCCCTGCTGCGGAATTCGGCCCTGCCCGAGCGGGCGATGATCGATCTCTCTCATGACAACAGCGCCAAGCAACCCGAGCGCCAGCCCGCCGTGGCGGAGGACCTGAGCCGTCAGATCGCCGCCGGCGACCGGGCGATCGTCGGCACGATGGTCGAGTCCTTCCTCGTCGCCGGCCGCCAAGATCTCGCCTCCGGGACGCCGCTTACCTACGGGCAGTCGATCACCGACGGGTGCCTCGGCTGGCATACCACGGTGCAGGTGCTCGATCACCTCGCCGACGCAGTGAGAGCACGCCGCCACCCGGCGTCCGCGTAGCGGCGATGCACATCGCGGTACTGGGGGTGGGGCTGATCGGAGGCTCGGTGGCCGGCGCCACGCGGGAGCGGCTGGGGGCAACGGTGTCCGGCTTTGATCGCAGTGAGGACGCCCTGCGCCGGGCGGTGGAGCTGGACGTCATCGACCAGGCGGCCGACAGCGTGGAGGATGCGGTGTCGGGCGCAGTGGCGGTGTTCGCCGCGGTGCCCGTCGGCTCGCTCGTCGAGACGGTCGGCGCGGCGTTGAAGTACGCGCCGGCGGACTGCGTGATCACCGATGTGGGGTCGACCAAGCGCGCGCTGGTCGCCGCCCACGACGACCCGCGGTTCGTCGGCGGGCATCCGCTGGCCGGTGCCGAGACCTCGGGCGTCGAGCACGCGCGGGCCGACCTGTTCGAAGGGGCGACCTGGTACCTGACTCCGACTCCCACCACCAGCGGGGTCCTCTACGAGCGCCTGCACCGGCTGCTGTACGGGATCGGCGCCCGTCCCCGCGCGATCGATGCCGAGACCCACGATCGGATCCTGGCCAGCGTCTCCCATCTCCCGCACGTGCTGGCCAACGTGCTCGTCGCCTCGGCGGCGGGAACGCTGGGCGAGGGCGGTGAGCGGCTCCCGGCGACGGGGCCGAGCTTCCGTGACGCGACCCGCGTCGCCGGCGCGCCGAGTGCGATCTGGACCGATATCTATCTCTCCAACCGCGACGCACTCACGGTTGAGATCGACGCCGCGATCGCGCGCCTGCAAGAGGTGCGCCAAGCGCTGCACGACGTCGACGCCGAACGCCTCACCGCGTGGAACGACGCGGCGGCACAGGACCGGCGCCGCCTGCTCGACGCCGGGTTAGCCGGTGGCCGTCAGATCGAGCTGCGCACGGCGGTCCCGAACCGTCCGGGGGTGATCGCCCAGCTGGCGCTCGAGCTGGGGCGGGCGGGAGTGAACATCGCCGACATGGCCCTCTACCCTGCCCCGGATATGAGCGAAGGCGTGGTCGCATTGTGGGTCGGAGGGGAGGACGACGCGGCTCGGGCGCAGGCACTGATCGGCGACCTCGGCTTCCCGGTGGCGCGCGCATGAGGACCTCGGGGCCGAGATGAACGTCCGCTTCGAGCCCTCAGGGCCGCTGCGCGGGCAGCTGCGCGTGGCCGGTGACAAATCCGTCTCGCACCGCGCGGCGATCCTCGGCGCGATGGCCTCCGAACCCGTGCTGATTCGCAATTACCTTCGGGCGGCGGACACCGGATCGACGCTGTCGGCCCTCCGTGAACTCGGGGCGATAGTCCAGGAGCAGGGCGACGAGGTGCTGATTCGTGGCTGCGGGCTGCGCAACGCCCAAGTCCCGCCCGGCCCGATCGACGTCGGGAACGCGGGCACGCTGATGCGGCTGCTACCGGGATGGCTCTCGTTCCAGCTCGGAGGCAGCTTCACCCTCGACGGCGACAGCTCGATCCGCCGCCGGCCAATCGATCGCGTCGCCGAGCCGCTACGCATGATGGGGGCCAGGATCGATGCCACCGATGGTCGCTTTCCACCGGTCACTGTGCACGGGACGGCACTGCAGGGGCTCGAGTACGAGCTTCCGATCGCCAGTGCCCAGGTCAAGTCCTGCGTGCTGCTGGCCGGTCTGGTCACCGAGGTCACGACCGTGACCGAGCCGGTGCCCACCCGTGACCACACCGAGCGGATGCTGCTGGCGGCAGGAGCCGGGGTGCGGCGCAGCGGCGACGCGGCGGGCGGATACCGCACCAGCGTCAGCAACGCCGACGAGCTGGAGCTGGACACGATCGACGTGCCCGGCGACCTGTCCTCGGCGGCCTTCCTGATCGCCGCAGGGGTGCTCGTCTCCGGGTCGCGTCTGGTGCTTGAGGGAGTAGGCGTCAACTGGACCCGCGCCGGCTTCCTGCGGATACTCGAGCGAATGGGGGCGATCGTGCTCGGGGAGCTCGAACCGGTCGGCAGCTTCGGCGCTCAGGAGCCGGTGGCGGACCTGGATATCAGCAGCGCGGCGATCGAAGGAACGACGGTCGAGCCCCACGAGGTGCCGCTGGCGATCGACGAGCTTCCGCTGGTGGCGCTGCTGGGCTGCTTCGCCGAAGGCGAGACCACGGTTCGTGGCGCGGCCGAGCTGCGGATCAAGGAGTCAGACCGGATCGCCACGGTCGTCGAAGGCCTGCGCGGACTCGGCGGCGAGATCGAGGCGACCGACGACGGTTTCGTCGTGCGCGGCACCGGCGGGCTGTGCGGCGGGCAGATCGACGCCCATGGCGATCATCGGCTGGCGCTGCTGGGCGCGGTCGCCGGACTCGCCTCCCAGGAGGGCGTCGAGGTCGTGGGAATGGAGGCGGCTGCGGTGTCCTACCCCGCCTTCGCCGCCGACATCGCCACGTTGGTGGCGTAGCGGTGCCGCGATTCTTCAAGCGTTGGACCGCCGGGAGCGCGGCCATACGCAGTTCCTCCCGGATAGCGGGAATAAGTGCGCGTCCGTCCCGCGTGACGACGAGCCGCTAGATGGTCGTGGCGATCGACGGCCCGGCCGGGGCGGGGAAGTCAACCGTGGCCCGCGCCGTGGCCAGGGATCTCGGTTTCACCTACCTTGACTCGGGGGCCATGTACCGGGCCGTGGCGCTGGCCGCGTTGCGCGCCGGCACCGAGCCGGCGGCCGTCGCCGGCTCGTTGAAGATCGAGCTCGAGGACCGGGTGCTGCTCGACGGGGCCGATGTGACCGACGCGGTCCGGACGCCGGAGGTGTCCGAAGCCGCGTCCCGGGCGGCCAGTGAGCCCGCGGTGCGCGAGGCGATGGTGGCTCAGCAGCGGCGGATGCTGAGCGACGGCGACTGGGTCGCAGAGGGCCGAGACATCGGCACTGTGGTGGCGCCGCAGGCAGAGCTGAAGATCTTCCTCACCGCTGATCCGCACGAGCGAGCCCGCCGCCGGGCCGCCGAGCTGGGGACGGACGCGGCGACGGTGCTGGCCGAGCAGCAGATCCGCGACCAGCGTGACAGCACGCGTGAGCTCTCGCCGCTGGCGCCCGCGCCGGGAGCCGTGGTGCTCGACAGCACCGGGCTGAGCCTTGACGAGGTGGTGGCGACGGTGGCCGAACTCGCGCGGGAACGTCAGCGACTAGCCTCGGGAGACCTATGAAAGTGGCAATCGTGGGATATCCCAACGTCGGCAAGTCCTCGCTCGTGAACCGTCTCACCGGCTCACGGGAGGCGGTGGTGCACGAGCGAGCGGGGATCACCCGGGACCGCAAGGAGCTCCAAACCGACTGGAACGGGCGACCCCTCACGCTGATCGACACCGGAGGCGTCGACCTCGACGACCGCGACGAGCTCGCCCGCCAGATCCAGTCCCAGGCACGTTCGGCGCTGGCTGACGCGGCGGTGGTCGTGCTCGTGGTTGATGCCAGAGCCGGACTGCGACCCGGCGACGGCGAGATGGCGGATCTGCTGCGCCGGGGCACCCTCCCGGTCGTGGTGGCGGCCAACAAGGTGGATACCGCGGCGGATTCGCCATTGGCGGCGGAATTTCACTCACTCGGGTTCGGCGAGCCTGTCGCCGTTTCCGCAGCGCAGGGCCTGGGCATCGGCGATCTGCTCGACCGGATCGTCGAGGCTGCGCCGGGGCAGGACGAGGAGCCGGAAGCCGATGACGCGATCCGGCTGGCGCTGATCGGCCGCCCCAACGTCGGCAAGTCCTCGCTGGTCAACAAGTTCCTCGGCGCGGAGCGGGTGATCGTCTCGCCGGTCGCGGGTACCACCCGGGACGCGATCGATCTGCCGATGTCGTTCGAGGGCCAGAACCTCGTCCTCGTCGACACCGCGGGACTGCGGCGGCAGGCCAAAGTCGGTGAGTCGGTCGAGTACTACACCGCGCTGCGCTCTCGCCGGGCCGCCGAGCGCGCGGACGTCGCGCTTGTGGTCTGCGATGCGACCGATGGGATCACCGCACAGGACCTGCGCGTGGCTGAGCTGGCTATGAAGACTGGCTGCGCGACCGCGTTGGTGCTCAACAAGTGGGACCTGACCGACGAATTCGACCTTGACCACGAGCGGGCTCACGCCCATCGCAAGCTGCGTCTGCGCCCGCGCGTGCTGACGGCCAGTGCCAAGACGGGCCGACACGTCGAGCGATTGCTGGTGGAGGCGGTGGGACTGGGCGAGCGCAGCCGAACGCGGATCCCGACGCCGCAGCTCAACCGCTTCCTGTCCGAGGTGGTGGCGGCGCGACAGCCGCCGAGCGGCCGCCGCCGCACGAACCAGCGACTGAAGCTGCTGTTCATGACCCAGACCGCCGAGCGGCCACCGCGGTTCTCGATTCAGGTCAATTCCCATGCGCTGGTGACGCGCGACTACGCCTATTACGTGGAGAATCGCCTGCGGGAGCGCTACCGCCTCGAGGGAATTCCGGCGATCATCGACTTCGTCGAACGCAACGAGCGCCGCGGCATGGCGGCTCGCGGCGCCGCGGCCTGACGCGACCCCCGTGCCGCCCGCTGACCGGGAGGTCGCTACCCCGTCTCGACTTCAGACCGCTCCTTCACCTTGGGTGAGGAAGCCGATCCGACCGTGGAGACCTTCCCCGAGAGCTCATGAACACGCTTCCCGACAACGAGTACCTGTTCACCTCCGAGTCCGTCACCGAGGGCCATCCGGACAAGATCGCCGATCAGATCTCCGACGGCGTTCTCGATGCGGTTCTGCGCGATGATCCCACCGGGCGGGTGGCCTGCGAGACGCTGGTCAACACCGGCCTCGTGGTCGTCTCCGGTGAGATCACCACCGACACGTACGTGGATATCCAGGAGATCGCGCGCGAGACGGTGAAGAAGATCGGTTACACGAACGCCGAGATGGGCTTCGACTGCCACACCTGCGCCGTCATCAACGCGATCGACAAGCAGTCACCGGACATCGCCCAGGGCGTCAACCAGGCCTACGAGGCTCGCACCGACCCGGGCGACGACGACGAGCTGGATCTGGCCGGGGCCGGGGACCAGGGGATGATGTTCGGCTACGCGAGCAACGAAACCGACGAGCTGATGCCGCTGCCGATCGCGCTCGCCCACAAGCTCGCCAAGCGCCTGGCCGACGTCCGCAAGGCGGAGATCGTGCCGTACCTGCGCCCGGATGGCAAGACCCAGGTCACGGTTCGCTACGTCGACGGTCGCCCGGTCGAGATCGAGAAGCTGCTGATCTCCACCCAGCACCGCGAGGGCGCCGAGCCGCTGATCAAGGAGGACCTGTGGGAGCACGTGATCGAGCCGGTGCTGCCGAGTGACCTCTACGACACGCGCAAGCTCCACAAGGGCTTTCTCGTGAACCCCACCGGGCGGTTCGTGATCGGCGGCCCGATGGGTGACTGCGGCCTGACCGGACGGAAGATCATCGTCGACACCTACGGCGGGATGGCTCGCCACGGCGGCGGCGCGTTCTCCGGTAAGGACCCGTCGAAGGTCGACCGCTCAGCTGCTTACGCGGCTCGCTACGTGGCCAAGAACGTCGTCGCCGCCGGTTTGGCGGACCGGGCCGAGGTGCAGGTCGCATACGTGATCGGCGTCGCCCATCCGGTATCCGTGATGGTCGAGACGTTCGGCACGGAGAAGATCGGACGCGGACGGATTCTCGAGCTGATCTCCGAGCACTTCGATCTGCGTCCGGGCGCGTTCCGCGAGTACCTGAAGCTGCACCGACCCATTTACCAAAAGACGGCGGCCTACGGGCACTTCGGTCGCGACGACCACGACTTCACGTGGGAGCGGACCGACAAGGCCGAAGCGCTGCGCGCGGCCGCGGACCTCGGCGGCGCGGTCGAAGCCTGAGTGGGTTACAGCCCCGGGCTCTGCGGGAGCTCGCGGATCGCCTGGTCGACCGTTCGCACGATCGCGTGCGGATTCGACACGCCGCGGAAGGCGAAGTCAAAGCCGGCTTCGGCGGCAGTGTCGAAGTCGACGTTGCCGACTCGCAGGATGCGGTCGAGCAGCGACTGCCGGGTGCCGACGTTCTGAACCCGGGCGAGGCGTGTTTCATGAAGCTCCCGGGAGAGGATCCCGGCGTAGATGGTCAGGTGCCGGTTGGTGATCGTGTACGTCGTCTGGATGCGCTTGATCAGGCCGGCGATCAGCACGAGCACGCAGCAGACGACGACGGTGATCGCGACGGCGACGACCGACACCTTGCTCGAGCTGACCCGAGTGATCACGCCCACCAGCGCGCCCGCGAGCACGCTGGCGGTGATTCCCTTGACGTAGAAGCCGAGGATCGAGCGCCAGGACGGGTGACCGTGAAAGAAGACGCGTTCGCCGGGCTCAGGGTCCACCGGCTCAGCGTATCCACCCGCCGGGACGCGATCTACTCTGAGGGAACCCCATGAGCGCTCTCAATCTATGCTGCTCGGCGGCCCGTTGATCGCTCGGGTCGAGCCACTGACCTCGACGCGAGCGGTGCGGGGTCCGTATGACTATCGCCTCCGCGCCGACCAGGCGCATGTTGAAGTCGGGTCGCTGCTCCGGGTTCCGTTCGGTGGACGAAAGACGTTCGGGATCGTGGTCGATCTCGCCGAGCGCTCCGAGCTTGCTCCCGACCGTCTGGCCGAGCCGGACGCCGTGCTGCCGGTGGGCATTCCAGCCGAGCTGCTCTCCCTGGCCAGATGGCTGGCGCAGGAGTACTGCTCGACGTTCGCCCGCGCCCTGTCGCTGGTGCTCGCCCCCGGTGCGCGGACCGGTGCCCGGCCCAAGCGCGCGCTGGTCGCGGAGCTGACGGAGGGGGGCGCGCGGGCGCTGGAC